>JAAUTJ010000279.1 GCA_012031475.1 Leptolyngbyaceae cyanobacterium SM1_3_5
AACCCCTAACCCCCGACACCCGACACCCGACACCCCATCCTCCCTCTAAGGCCAAGAAGTTTCGCGCATCGGCAAAACCGTCACTTCGGGGATCACGGTTTCTTCAGGCTGCATCAAGACATAGCGAATCGTTTCGGCCACGTTTTCCGGCGGTTGCAGCACGTCCAAGGGCGTATCGGGAAAGCGATCGAGAATGAACGGCGTTTGCATTCCGCCCGCCACGATCGCCGTCACCTTCACGCCATGCGGACGCGCTTCGGTGTGCAAAGCGTGACTGAAGCCCAACAAGCCCCACTTGCTGGCGTGATAAGCGGTCGCGTTCGGCCAAGCGCGTTTGGCGGCAGTCGAGGCAACGTTGACAATGTGGCCGCGCCCCTGCTGCTTCATGATTGAAAAAACCGCTTTCGACAGCAGAAACGCGCCCCGCAAATTCACCGACAGGACGCGATCCCAATCGGCAATCTCCAGTTCTTCGATCGAAACCGTCTTGTCCGTCCCGGCGTTGTTTATCAAAATGTCGATCGCGCCATATTGATCTTGCACTTTCTGCACCGTTTCGCTCACCTGTTCGGCGTTCGACACATCCAGCGGCAGGGCGATCGCGTCCCCTCCGCTGTCGCGAATCTGCTGGGCGATTTTTTCCGCCGCCTCAAGCTGAATATCTCCGACGATCGCGGTTGCTCCGGCCTGCGCGATCGATTTGCAGATCGCGGCTCCCAATCCCTGACCGCCTCCGGTGACGATCGCAATTTTGTTTTGTAAATCCATTGAAATTCCTCCTAAAAACGTTGGTTTTGAACAGCCGCCCTCATCCCCTAGCCCCTTCTCCCTGAGAGAGAAGGGGAACCGATCCGGCTGCTTCCCCCCTCGCCCCTAGGGAGAGGGGTCGGGGGTGAGGGGCGGCTTCGCGTGCCAGTTCTTCATACACCTCCCAAGCGGGCGGCGGATTCATCAATCGAGCTTCGATCAGGTCGCACAGCAGATGAATCACCAAAATCTGCACTTCCTGAACGCGCGGCGTGTCGGCAGCGGGCACGACGATCGCCTCGGTCGCCAAGGGCAGCACATCGCCACCCGTTCCCCCCAACAGCGCGATCGAATCGAGGTTCAGCCGTTGGGCAGCGGCGAACGCCTGAATCAAGTTGGGCGATCGACCGCTTGTGCTAATCCCAATCAGCAAATCCTGCGGCTGCGCGAAGGTTTCCACCTGGCGGGCGAAGACATCCTCAAAGCCGATGTCGTTTGACCAGGCGGTGAGAAAAGCAGAATCGGCAGTGAGCGCGATCGCAGGCAAACCCGCGCGGTTCAAACGGCTAAACCGTCCAACCAGTTCAGCGGCAAAATGCTGAGCATCGGCTGCGCTGCCGCCATTGCCGCAGATTAAAAGTTTTCCGCCCTGCGAGAAACAGGCATGAATTCGATCGGCGGCTTGAGCGATCGCGCCCGACAGACTGCGGCGAGCCTGCTGCATCGCGAGAATGGCCGCTTCAAACTGGCGATCGATTCGATCGATTTCGGCAAGCTGACCGAGGCACACGGTCGCGCGAGACAAGGTATTTTCGTAGACTTGGGCGATCGCGCTTGTCACCTGCTCCCAGGTGAAATGCGTCTGCACTCGTCGCCGCGCCTGCTGTCCCATCACCTGCTTCAGATGCGGCTGATCAAACAGCAGAGCCAGCTTTTCGGCCAGTGCGTCCGGCTGCTGAGGCGGAATCAAAAATCCGGTTTCGCCATCTCGAACGGTGAACTTGATGCCGCCAACTGCCGAACCGATCACCGGAGTGCCGCAGGCCATCGCTTCGAGCGGCGTGATCCCAAACGGCTCATACCAAGGCGTGGTCACGAACACATCGGCAGCACTGTAGTAGTATTTCAAAGCTTCGCGCTGCCGCTGTCCCACAAAGGTTACTTGGTCAGCCACGCCGATCGCCCGCGCCACCTCCTGAAGCCGCCCAATTTCCGGCGTCAAATTTGGATCAGGCCTTTCCGACTCGCCGCCCACGATCAGCAAATGTGCGGCTTGATCCGGTCGATCGCGCAGCAGTCCCAAGCTGCGAATCACCGTTTCCACACCTTTACGGGGAACCATGCGGCCAAGCTGAAGGATCAGGCGATCGCCCATCGGCAAATTCAACGTCGATCGCGCCACCGCCTGCGGAATCGGCCAAAACTCGCTGCTGTCAAATCCGCAAGGGACAATCTTGATCCGGCTGGGATCGGCAGCATACAGATTAAGCAAATCTTCGCGATCCTGAGCGCATTCGGCAATGATGAAGTCGGCTTCGCGCACGATCCGCTCTTCAATCGCCATCCGCTGATCGGGAAATCGATCGGCACTGCCCTGATGCAGTCTTCGGACTCGTCCCAAGGCGTGAAACGTGATTCCAAACGGAATTTGCAGCGATCGCTTCACTTCCGCCGCTACCAAGCCCGACATCCAAAAATTGGCGTGAATCAAATCGTATGGCTGTCGCTGACACCATTCCTTCACAAAGCTGGTAAATTCCGCCATGTGCGGCAGCAAACTCTCTTTCGGCAAAGGAACCGCCGCGCCCGCCGGAACGTGAACGACACGGACGCCATTTGCCAAATCACAACTGGAGGCAGGTCGGCTCGATCGCGCCGTGTAAACACATCGACTGAATAGCCGATCGAAGCCAAATGCTTCGCCAACTGTCCTACGTAGACGTTTTGGCCGCCACTATCCACGCCGCCGAAACAACCCAGCGGCGAGGCGTGTTCACTGATTAAGGCAATCCGTTTCATAGGGGGGTTGGGGATTGGGTGTCGGGTGTCGGGTGTCGGGTGTCGGCCAGAGGGGAAGAGGCCAGAGGGGAAGGGGCTAGCTGGGGACGAGGCGGCGGCTGAGGGCGCGATCGAACGCTGTGTTCCAGTCGCGGACAAATCGATCGATTCCGAAGCGGACTTGAGCATAATCCCGCGCTTCTTGGCTGAGACGGTGGGCGAGTTGGGGATCGCGAATAAGCTGCTGCATTCGATCGATCAGTTCCTCCAGGTTGGTGCTGATAAAGCCGGTGCGATCGTTTTCGACAACCGTTGCGAGTTCGGTTGTGGCAAGACCGACGATCGGCAGTCCGGTCAGCATTGCTTCGCAGACGGCCAAGCCCAAGCTCGTGTAGCGAACCGGATGAAAGAAAAATCGATAGCGGGCTTGAAAGGCCGGAAGCTGATCGTGCGGCACTTCGCCCAAGCCGCCCAGCGATTCTGCATCCATGCCGACCAGATCAATCGGAACGCTTTGACGAGCGCGATCGAACAAATCGGCTCCCAATCTGCGTCCGCGCTTCCGCAAACCGTTGGCAACGACCAGTCCGCGATCGAGTCCGCCGCCGTAGCGCACGGAGTCGGGAATGACCACGCCATGTTCCACCACACAGGTCGGCGTTCGTCCGCTGTCCCACATCAGATCGTTGAAGTGCGTGACGTGAACCAGCAGCACATCGGGATCATCAACCGGATGTTTGGTGTCGGTGGGATGTTCGCGGGGCGGGTCATGTTCGAGAAAAAGGCGAGGGAGCGATCGCTGCTCCTCCGACAAAATCTCGAACTGGTCTTGTTCAAAGTTGCGGCGCGACTGAAACAAAATGCAGTCGAATTCCTGGTTTTGCACGTCTTCCGCCGGAATGTCATGCACGTTGTCGCCCCAGGCAAAATGCCCCAGCCTGCCGCCGTAGCCTTCGGGCTTCTCCGGTTTCACGGGCAGATAAAAATCATGCGGAGCCTGCGTCAGATAGTAGAGATAGCTGCCGTGAATGTGCCAGGTGAGAATCCGAAGTTTTGCCATCTTGAGTTGCTAAGAGAAGGTTTTTTCGATCGATTGCAGCCCCCTAAATCCCCCATGAATGGGGGACTTTGAAGCGGCGGGAGGTTGAGCGCTGAGGCGATCGGCCAGTGAAATTTCTTTGAGTAAATGCAATGATGGGTAATCAAATCGTCCGTTTCGATCGGCTCAATGCAGTGCGACAACACGCCGCCGCCAAACTCGATCGACTGCCCCACCCGAATCGGAATCCCCGCCAGATAGCAGCGATACGCAGCCGGATAAGGCGACTGCATCGGAGCGGTGAGGACGATCGCCCCGTCAAATCCGCCCGGAAATTCGACTTTGGCAAACGGCAGGCAAGTGATTTCAGCTTGCGGAAGTGCCGCTTGCAGTTCGGTTAAAATCACCGCTGGCAACTCATTCACCACCACTAAAAGCCGCTTTACCTCGCTAAACATGGGCGTACTCCCGCTTCAGCAAATCGATCGCCTGCTCGATCGCCCGACCCAAGCCGCGATCGCCCTCCAGTCGCGTGTCGATCGCCCGGTGCAACTGCTGATCGATCGGCCTCCAGCGATTAAGATCCGAATCTGAAAACAGCACGATGCTGGGCGTTTGCAGTGCTGCCGCGAGGTGTGAAACTCCCGTATCGTTGCAGACGAGCAACCTGGCCGATCGCAACAACACCGCCAGCGATCCCAAGTCGGTTTTCCCGCTAGATCGATCGCCCGATGCTGCATTCGCGCCTGAATTGCTTCCGTCAAATTCGCCTCGATCGCCGTTCCCGTCAGCAGAATTTGAAAGCCTTGCGCGGCCAAATGATCCCCGACCTGGGCAAACTGCTCGATCGGCCAGCGACGCGATTCCACGCTTGCCCCCGGATGCAGGCAGATGTAACGCTTAAACGGCCACTGGATGGCTTGCTCTTGAGCCGTCAGCGGAAACTCAAGCTGTTCGCCCTGTAGGGGAATTCCCAGAAATTTTAGGAGGTGGAGCGATCGCCGTACTTCTGGCAAATCGTCAGGATACGGCAAATAAAATTCTGGGTCGGGGCAGAAGCGATCGCTCAAATAAAAGCCTGCCGACTGTTTCGCAGCCAGCAGTGCCACAAAAATATTCATGATGCTGCCATTGCCGTGAAGCTGCAACGCCAAGTCAAACGGTTCAATTTGACTCAAGAAATAGCTGATGCGGACTGGATCGATCGCCGCTTCGGGAATTCCCGGAAAGCCCGGAAACTCAATCCACTCATCCACATACTCGGCAAAGCGATCGACCAGCCCGCACGTCGCAGCTAATCCCAGCAGCGCAATTTTCGCTTGGGGAAACGCTTGCCGCAGCGATCGCAACGCTGGAACGACACACAGGAAATCTCCCAGGCCAGGAAGCGCCCGGATCACAACAATAGACTGTGGCTTCAATCGATCGCGCATGAGACAGGGTGCGTACATGAGCGCGATCGTACAAAACGCAACTTGATCAATTCATTGGGCAGATGCCTAACTGAACAAATGAACTGCTCTGTTCAATTTGGGCAACTGCACAAAAGGCTGGAAAACGATTTGCAAGATTCAAATTCACCAGAGAAATCGATCGCTTTGCTTGTAGAGCAAAGCGACTAGCTCAAGGTCGAGTTAGCCGCTTGTGAAAAAATTTGGCCTTGCCTACACCTGCTCAAGATTTCAGAGTTGAGATGGGTGCAAAATCTTCAATCGACCCACTTTGAGTTTGAGAACGGTTCACCATCAAATGGCTGCACTCCAACGGCGGGATAGTCATCGTGTTTAAGGCTAAAAACATGACTTGCGCCTTCAGAAATATATTGAATCGCGGCTACAATCTGATTCCAGATATTCATCGAACAGCCTCCATGAAGTGGAACGGAGGTGATTGATAGCGATCGAACCTGTAGCGATCGAACCTGTAGCGAATGAAATAAATTGGTGCGCTATCAATCGCTTCCTTGTACTTTATAAAGTAGCGAAACCAGTGCGACTAAACCAGCGATCGCCATCATTCTTTACGCGCTGTTTCGTTTAGCAACATCGTTTGTTTTGCAGCGTTTATTTTGCAGCGATCGATTGTCGAACTATCGATTGTCGAATCAGCGCTGCCAATCGTTCCGCGCTATCCGCAACCGCAAGATTTGCAGTCGCCTGTTTCATGGTTTTGAGGTGACTCTCTTGAAGCAAATCAAACACCTGTTGGGTGAGCAGTTCTGCGGTCAGATCCGCTTGCTGAAAGACGATTGCCGCTCCTGCTTTGGCAAACACGGCAGCATTGTAGGTTTGATGGTCTTCAGCCGCAAACGGATAGGGAATCAAAATCGCGGGCGTTTGGGCGATCGCCAGTTCGGTCAAGGTTCCGGCTCCGGCACGGCTGACGGCGATCGTGGCTCGCTGCAAGAGTCCGGCCATGTTGCTGTAAAACGGCAAAGACAAATAGTGCGGATGGATCAAGCTTTTGGCATCCGGGTCGCTTTCCCCGGTCAGATGCACAACCCAAATGTTGCGATCGAGCCAAGCCGGAGCCGCCTGCCGCACCAGCCGATTCACCGCCACTGCGCCCTGACTGCCGCCGACCACGACGATCAGCGGCACGTCCGGCGGAATGGGCAAGTCCGTCAGCGCTTCGGACGTGCGAAACTGCGATCGCACCGGGGTTCCGACGCAGACTGTTTTGGCACGAGGCAAATAGTTTGCGGCAGCGTCGAAGCCGAGGGCAACCGTGCTGCACCAGGGACTCAGCCAGCGCGTCACTTTTCCA
>JAAUTJ010000280.1 GCA_012031475.1 Leptolyngbyaceae cyanobacterium SM1_3_5
TCGCCACGCCGTAGAGATGCGAGATCTCGCGTCTCTACCCCGCCGACACCCGACAAACCTATTTGCCCGATCCGCCGCTGACTTTCGCTTTGTATCCTAAATTGACGAGAATTTGCGACAACTTTTGCGCGTGGTCGCCTTGAATTTCAATTTCGCTGTCTTTTAACGTGCCGCCTGCGCCGCACTGCGCTTTGAGCTTTTTCAGCAGTGCTGTCAATGTCTCTTCGTTCGACTGAAAGCCGGAGATTACCGTCACCGTTTTGCCGCCGCGCCCTTTGCGAGACGCTTGGACGCGCAGATTTTGCTGGTTGGGCGGCAGGTCTGGCGTGGCGCGTTCAAAGGCGGCATTTTCGCCAAATTCTGAGTAGACGATGCGATCGGGCGGAGTGTCGCTCGATCGATCGGATTTTCCTTTCCCGCTTGCCATCGCGATTTGCTCGTCAAAGACTTTTCTATAATAAAGCTTGTCTCTCGTCCAGCTAAGCTTCGTGACACAAACTCCGCTTTCACCGAATCAGCAGATCGATACGCAAAGACCCGATGCGATCGGGCGGTTTGGGCGCTTTGGCGGCAAATATGTTCCAGAAACGCTGATGCCCGCCTTGAGCGAGTTAGAAGCGGCCTTTTACGAATATCGCCATGAGGCAGACTTTCAAACGGAATTGCAGGCTTGATGCGCGATTATGTCGGTCGTCCGAGTCCGCTGTATTTTGCGGAACGGCTGACCGAGCATTACGCGCGATCGAACGCCAGCCCGCAAATTTACCTGAAGCGCGAAGACCTCAACCACACTGGAGCGCACAAAATCAACAACGCCCTCGCCCAAGTCCTGCTCGCCAAGCGGATGGGCAAGCGGCGCGTGATTGCCGAAACCGGAGCCGGACAGCACGGCGTCGCCACTGCGACGGTTGCGCTCGCTTTGGGCTGGAGTGCATCATCTACATGGGCGTTCACGACATGGAACGGCAGTCGCTCAACGTCTTTCGGATGCGGCTGATGGGGGCGGAAGTGCGTCCGGTTTCAGCCGGAACCGGAACCCTGAAAGATGCCACGTCGGAAGCGATTCGCGACTGGGTGACGAACGTGGAATCGACGCACTACATTCTCGGCTCGGTCGCGGGACCACATCCCTACCCGATGATCGTCCGCGACTTTCAGGCGGTGATTGGGGAAGAAACTCGCGTTCAGTGTCAGGAAAAATGGGGCGGTTTGCCGGATATTTTGCTGGCCTGCGTCGGCGGCGGCTCGAACGCGATGGGGCTGTTTCACGAATTTGTCAACGAGTCCACTGTGCGAATGATCGGCGTTGAAGCAGCGGGCGAAGGTGTAGAATCCGGCAAACACGCCGCTACTTTGACGGCAGGACGGATCGGCGTTTTGCACGGCGCGATGAGCTACCTGCTGCAAGACGAAGACGGACAGGTAATCGAGCCGTATTCGATCAGCGCGGGATTGGACTATCCGGGTGTGGGGCCAGAACACAGCTATTTCAAGGATTCCGGGCGGGTGGAATACTACGGAATTACCGATGCACAGGCGTTGGAAGGGCTTCAGCTTGTCTCGAAACTGGAAGGCATCATTCCCGCTTTGGAAACTGCCCATGCGATCGCCTACCTCGATCGCCTTTGCCCGGAACTTTCCGGCAATCCGCGCATCGTGATTAACTGCTCCGGTCGCGGAGACAAAGACATGCAAACGATCGCCCAGCTTCTCAATCTGACTTAATGCTTCGACTATTCTCCCTTCCTCTCACCGGAGCCGTTGCCCTGCTTGCTTCCGGCTGGTTGCTCCTGTCCGAACAAACCGGAATGCCCTTAACGCCCGTTGAATTCACAGGTCAGCTTGGACGCTTGCGCGACCAGTTGGCTGATGTGCCGCCGCCCGCCACGCCATCCGATACCGAATACGCCGACATTGAACAAGCGGTTCACGATCGGGTGAACGAATATCGCGCTGAGCAAAACTTGCCACCGCTGACGCTCGATCCGCGCATCAGCGAAATTGCCCGCAAGCACAGTGAAGACATGGCCGCAGGGCGAGTTGAGTTTGGTCACGATCGCTTTGAGGCGCGGGTGCAGGCGATCGCTCGCACCGTTCCTTATCGATCGGCAGCGGAAAACGTCGCCTACAATCAGGGCTACCCCGACCCGATCGCGCAAGCCGTTCAAGGTTGGATCGACAGTCCCGGCCATCGGGTCAATATGGAAGGACAATTTAACCTGTCGGGCGTTGGCGTGACGCGCACGGCAGACGGCAAGTATTACTTCACGCAGATTTTTGTTCGCAAGCTGCTCTAACTTGAAATGCCCCCTAACTCCCCCATGAATGGGGGAGTTTGAAGTTGCTGTATTTCTCCTGCAAAAAGATCAAGTTGGCTTCTTGGCATAGTTCAGACAAAGCCGGATCAAAGTCCCCCACCAGTGGGGGATTTGGGGGGCTTTCGCGGATCATTTACCCCTGATAAATACATGGAATTTGAAGTTAAAACAGAAGACTTTTTAGTTTGCGATCGCGACCTTCCCGATGCTGCCCTCGATACGTTTCTCGATGCAGAATCGATCGCCGTTGATACCGAAACAATGGGGCTTTTTGCCGTTGCGCGATCGCCTCTGCCTCGTGCAGATTTGCAATCCGCAAGGACAGGTCGCCGCCATCCGCATCGCCAAAGGGCAGACGGAAGCGCCCAATCTGAAGCAGGTGATGGAATCGTCCGCCTGCAAAGTCTTTCACTTTGCCCGCTTTGACATCACGACGCTGCGGCATCACTTGGGCATTCATGTGACACCGATTTTCTGCACGAAAATTGCTAGTAAGCTTGCCCGCACCTACACGAATCGGCATGGGCTGAAGGATGTGGTGATGGAACTGGAGCAGGTTGAACTCGACAAAAGCGCTGGAAGTTCCGACTGGGGAAATGTGGCGAGTCTGTCGGCGGAACAGTTGCAATATGCCGCCAATGATGTGCGCTATCTGCTGAGGGTGCGATCGAAACTGACGGAAATGCTTCAGCGCGAAGAACGCTGGGAACTGGCGCAAGAATGTTTCGCCTGTTTGCCGACGATCGCCAAGCTAGACTTGCTGCAATACCCCAATGTGTTTGAACATTAGAAACGCAGCGATCGAGGGATTGAAATGACCGCAACTTGGGGAACGCCGCTCACGACTGGAGCAAAACGCTTACTGCTGCTGGGTTCGGGGGAATTGGGTCGCGAAGTGGCGATCGAAGCGATGCGATTGGGCATCGAAGTAATCGCCGCTGATGCCTACGCGAATGCGCCCGCGATGCAAATTGCTCACAAGTCCTGCGTGATCAATATGCTGGATGGCGCACAACTGCGCGAACTGGTGGAGCGTGAACAGCCAAGCCTGATTGTCCCGGAAGTCGAAGCGATCGCCACCGCAACGCTGATCGAACTGGAACAAGAAGGCTGGCACGTCATCCCAACGGCAAAAGCAACCCAGCTCACGATGAACCGTGAAGGCATCCGCCGACTAGCCGCAGAAGAACTCGGCTTGAAAACTTCACCTTACCGATTTGCCGATACTGAGGCGGAATATCGAGAGGCGATCGCCGCCCTCGGACTGCCTGCGTCATCAAGCCCGTGATGAGTTCGTCCGGCAAAGGCCAGTCGATCGTGCGGCAAGAGTCCGAGATCGAAACGGCTTGGAACTATGCCCATAGCGGCGGACGAACGAGGAGCGATCGCGTCATCATCGAGGGCTTCGTGGAATTCGAGACGGAAATTACCCTGCTAACGGTGCGGGCGATCGACGGGACACATTTTTGTCCGCCGATCGGTCACGTCCAGATCAGCGGCGACTACCGCGAATCTTGGCAGCCTTGCCCGCTCTCAGAAGGAACCTTGGAACAGTGTGAGGCGATCGCCGCTCAAATTACCGAAGCCCTTGGCGGCTGGGGGCTTTTTGGCGTGGAACTGTTCATTCAGGGCGAAACGGTTTACTTTAGCGAAGTCAGCCCGCGCCCGCACGATACCGGAATGGTGACGCTGATTAGCCAAAATCAATCAGAATTTGAACTGCACGTTCGGGCGATTTTGGGACTGCCGATCGATCCGATCACCGTCATCCAACCGGGAGCCTCCGCCGTGATTCTGGCAACCGAGGCAGGTGAGGAACCGCAATATGAAGGAATCGATCGCGCCCTGCAAATTCCAACCAGCAAACTGCGAATTTTCGGCAAACCCAAAGCCCACAAAAATCGGCGGATGGGAGTTGCTTTAGCGTTAGGTGAGTCGATCGAAGAGGCACGCGATCGCGCCAAAGCCTGCGCTGCTGAAATCAAAGTAATCGTCTAAAAGGTTATTACACCGCATCAGTTAATAGTGAGAGCGCAGTCAAGAGGTATCTGTGAGATCATTGATGAAGAATTACAAGTTTTTGATCTATGCCTAGAAACGCAGGTAGAGAAGCGGTTCAGAAGCTGAAGTTTCATGCCAGAACTTCAGGCATCTTTGCCAATCTTGAGGCAATTGGTTCCTACCATGATTTTTCACAACTCGTTTTTCTCGACTATCTAGATGAAGAAAGCTTTTTGCAGCTACTACAGAGCTTTCAATCAAATACTGAAGGAGATCGAAATGCACAAAAAGCTGCACTGCAAGCAAATTATGAATCAATGGCACGATTCTACTCAACTTGTGTGCATGAATTTACGCATTGGCTAGACCATACATCTACTCTTTGGGGACAAAAGCAATTAGTTCTTATCTACAATGCCATAAACGCTTGGACTAATCAAAACGAGCAAGAATTTTACAGAATAGCTATTGCTAATTCCGAGAGACAGAGAGCAAGGCTCGCAATATACTACACGGAGAAGTATAAAACAGACCAGCAACAAGCAAGTGTTACACGTTGGCAATATGAGTATGGCTCCGGCCTTGAATTTGGTATTGATGGTAGGCCAAGGGCAGACAGACCTTTCGTGTTTACTATCTTTTCTAACTCCAGAAGCGAGCGTATTATTCGCGTTCCATTTAGTATGTTTGCCTTAACAGAGGCCAATGCAACCTATGCAGAGCTTAAAGTTAAAAGCCAGAGTCTTACGCTCCTTGATGAGAACTTTAGATTAGTAGGACAACGCCGTTTAGAGCAAGAAATTCAGCAAAATCTATACAACTCTGAATTAGCCATTTACTCAGTTGCAACCCATTGTCTAGCTAATTCGGTTGAGATAGATGAATGTTTTCGAGCTTATGAATTTTCCTCTGCTTTGGCAACGCTCTGTTTAAACCTGTCCCAAAATGTGTTCTATTCATTGTCTGTGCCTGATGAATTTAATGTTTGGGGAGATCGAGTTCACGCACTTCAAGAACTTGTAGATCCAGGGTTCGCCTTTTTTGTCATTGCAAAACAAGCGCCCAAGGTTAAAAATGAAGTTTCTATTGAACAATGGCTAGAAGAAGCTCTAAGCAATGCCAAACTTCCTAATTTAGAAACAATTAAAAGTTCGGCTGTAGCTCAAATGAGAGAATTAGATAGTGAGATTTTAGAGGGAGATCATGCAGATCAACTGAGGTCTTTGCTGTCTGTAGGAAGAGCAAATTTTGTACAAAGGGGAATTTGGGGACAAAACGTTTTGTCTATGGAAACCTTAAATAAAACTTCAATAATGCTTCCGCCTATAGTTCTAGGAGATGGTTATATAACTCCTGTTGTTGCTACGACCATACCCACTAGCTCACAGGCTTTGCAGCAATGGATTGAGCAAACAGCAAAGATCGAAGTTTCCATAGATAAATTTATTCGCGCTTGTCGCCTCTAACAAATTGGAATGTTCGCCAACATCTGACACCCGTGAAAAATATTGCCATTTTCGTATTTAACGATGTTGAAGTCCTTGATTTTGCAGGGCCGTTTGAGGTGTTTTCCGTCGCGGGACGGCGCGACGGTTCTGACCCGTTCAACGTTTATTTGGTGGCGGAAAATGAAGGCTCGGTTTTGGCTCGCAATCACTTCAGCATCAATCCGCACTACAGTTTCGCCAACTGCCCCGACCAGATATTTTGCTGATTCCCGGTGGCGGTGGCCATACCGCAGACGGTAGACCGTTCGGGACGCGCCGCGAGATGGATAATCCTGCTGTTCTCGAATGGGTGCAGCGTCAGGTGACGCGAGTTGAACTAATGCTGTCGGTTTGCACTGGAGCGCTAATTTTGGCAAAAGCGGGACTGCTGGAAGGTCGCAAAGCCACGACGCATCATCAAGCGATCGATTCCCTCCGCAGCCTCGCCCCCAACACGGAAGTCACGCTCGATCGCATCGTAGACAATGGCGATCTCATCCTCTCTGGCGGCATCTCGGCGGGGATCGATATGTCGCTGTATGTCGTGGCGAAGCTGCTCGGTCGTGAAGTGGCGATCGAAACGGCATCCTATATGGAATACGATTGGCGAGAATTATCGTCTACTTCCTTGCACTGAATTTGGGTTCGCTCATGAGAAGAAATTGGAAAAAAATTGGCGTTTTTGCCTGCTGGGATTGGTTTAGTGGCGATGC
>JAAUTJ010000281.1 GCA_012031475.1 Leptolyngbyaceae cyanobacterium SM1_3_5
TAATATCAAAAGTTATCATTCGCCATTTTCGTCAAAATCTACCACACAGCACTCCAGAAATCTTTCTTTGAGTTTCATTCTGCCACGCTGAATACGGGATTTTGTGTTTGGTAACGTGAGATTAAGTTTTTCAGAAATTGTTTTTTGTTCAATTCCTTCAAGGTCATACATATAAAGTGGGATGGCATATTCGTCTGGTAAAAGTTTTAAAAGTGCTTTTATGTACTCCGATGCTTCGCCAATTAGAGATTGGTGAAGTGTTACTTACGATTTTCACTATCAGTCCGTTTCCTGTAAGGTCTTGAGATCTTCTTGAAACTCAGCTACATCATAGTGGACACAGATGTCTCGATCAGCCAGTAGTTTTTGAAACTGCATTCGATGCATTCCCATCAACTCGCTAGCTTTTCCTAAACTAATTTTGTCTTGGCGAAAAAGCATAAGTACAATTTCCAAGAAGAAATCGTGTTCTGATAAACCACTTGCTCTGACAAGATCGTCTGATATTACTAAACTCATGATTATACCTCTAGCTCTTAAATCTACTGCTTAGATCGTAGCAGCCAAAACAAGGGTAGGTTAGACTGTTTTACAAGTTTAACCTTCGTAGCGGCGCGGCATAACAACGCGCTGGAGCGGACGGGTGAGAGTTTATGGCATTGCTGCCATGCTTATCTGCCGCCGCTCAGCTAAGCCGTTAGCTTACTTTTCTAATTGAATAAGCTCATAACCTCAACCTTGGAAAAATCCAGGGTTGAAATTAATAGTTGTAGGAATCACTGAGAGTCGATCGCCACAACGTCCCGCTCTACAATCAATCCATTAGCCGTTCGATCGACACCAAATCCAGCACTGATCGATCCAGCCGAACAGAAACACGAAAAAAGCGAGGTAGAAATTACCCCGCTTTAAGATTCGATCGCTTGTGCAATCTAGAAATTCATTTCTGCTGCTTGGACGCGCTCGACCTGCTTCTTCTTCAGAACCAGCATGATTTGCGAGAGCGTCACGGCTCCCAAGAAGGCCATCAAGCCTTTGATTCGGTTGGGGCTTTGCAGCACAATTTCGCTGTCAATTTGGCCGAAGCCGCCGACGTTCGGGTTGCTGGTCAGCGGTGCGCCGTTGGCAACTTCATCACCCTCGGCAACGAGCAGTTCGGGTCCGGGGGGAATCGTTTCGGTTACGGTGTCGCCGGATTCAGGGGCGATCGACACTTCGTAGCCGCCGTCCTCTTTTTGGTGACGCTGGCGATCGTGCCCGCAACAGTGGCGCTGTAAACCGTGTTGTTGCTCTTTTCACCCGTCGGGTAGACCTGTCCGCGTCCGCGATTGCCGCCGACGTGAACTGAATATTTGCCGAAGTGAATGTTTTTGTTGGTGTTTGGGTCAGGCGAGAGAACCGGGAAGACAATTTCCTGATATTGGTCTCCGGGCAGGGGGCCGACCACCACCCAGTTGTCATGCACCTCGCTGTAGTCCTGGAAGAGATAGCTCGGACCGACTTCTTCCTTCATTTCTTCAGGAATGCGGTCTTCTGGGGCGATCTTGAAGCCATCCGGCAGCATCAGCACGGCTCCGATGTTGAGCGGACCTTTAGAGCCATCCGCCTGCACCTGCTGAACGCTGGTATCGTAAGGGATTTTGACAACGGCCTTAAACACGCTGTCCGGCAAAACCGACTGCGGCACTTCGATCTCGGTCGGCTTGGCACCTAAGTGGCAGTTGGCGCAGACGATCCGGCCTGTGGCTTCGCGGGGAGTTTCGTAGTTTTGCTGTGCCCAGAAGGGGTAGGCTTGGGCGGCTTGCGGCAAGAGCCAGTCGCCTGTGAAGAGCAGGCCGATCGCCCAGACCGTCACCAGCACGGCTTTTGCGATCGGCAGCTTTGACCAAATTGCTTTCATGGAGTTGTGTTCACCAAAAGGATGCAGGATTTTTATCAGTTTGAGATTATGCCCACCAGGGTTCTTCGCCCGTGCGGAAGTCTTGCTCTGTCCAGGGCGTGATCGCAATTTTGCCATCTTCGTTTGTGTTGGCATGGACGAGGGCAAGCGAGAGCGGAGCGGGACCGCGCACGACTTTACCTTCGTTGTTGTATTGCGAGCCGTGACAGGGGCACATAAATTTGTTTTCTGCCGCATTCCAGGGCACAACGCAGCCCAAGTGGGTGCAAACGGCGTTGATCCCGTAGTTGGCGATCGTGCCTTCGTTTTCAACCACGATGTAGGTCGGGTCGCCTTTGAGTCCTTGGGCGAGGGTGCGATCGCCAGGGACGTGCGTTTTCAAAAACTCGCTCACGACAATATCGTTACCGAGCGCATCTTTTGCCATGACGCCGCCGCCCGCGCCACCGCTCACAGGCGGAATGAAATACTTAATCACGGGGTAAAGCGCCCCCAAAGCCGTGCCCGTGACGGCTCCAAAGGTGAGGAGATTCATAAATTGGCGACGACCCATATCGGGCACATCGGGAGTTCCAGAAGCTTGAGCCATACTTTAGACCGCAAAAAGAGAAGTGGAAAAAACGGCAGTTTCGCCAGGTCAAATTCGTGTGGCTTGTGAAAGCAGAATTTCTATGTCAAATTCAAGCCAAGCAGCACGTTGAATCAACCGGATGCATCACTGACATCAGCGGCATTTCACCGCCAGAAAAGCCTTACCTCTTGACTATCGCTCTAAAAGAACGGCCAGCGGTTAACAGTTTTTCTAAAAGTATTATTACATTACTCAGAATCAGGATCATAGCCTCAGCCATGAGGATTCTTGTTTGTGAAGAAATGTGAATAATTAAGCGATTTTTGTGAGATATTTTGGGAATGACTGGACAGGAGCTACATCAAGTTTTGTTAAGCAAATGGGGGCGCTCTTATGATGTGCAAATTCGCCGCACCCAGAGCAAAATTTTCGTCCAAATTATGTGGCGCTATCTAGAGCAGGCATCCTTCCCGCTCAGCGAAACCGACTATTTTGACCATCTCGACACGATCGCCAACTACCTCAACGCCTGGGGCAGCGCCGCTCAGGTCGAGGAATTCATCGAGCAAACCCGCGATCGCCCCCGTCAGGGCAAAGCCGTCAGCATTCCGATCGACCTGGGAGAACGCGCCTCCGAGTGGATGCTAGAGGAATTTTAGGGCGTAACGGCGACGTTTCGCAAATTTGGGGAGCGCGATCGACTCAGCACAATTGCCGCAGCAAAATGCCGCAACAAAATGAGAGGTCTAATGTACTAAAATATCCGCATCAGCAGTTTAAGTCATTTTAGATTTAGCTGAAACTGAGTTTCGCGAAGCAATTTTTCGCCAGAACGATCGCCTCCCCAATTTTCCGAACTCAACTTGACGATTGCTGAGGTTTTTGCAGCAGAACAATGAAAATTTTGATGCTGTCTTCCACTTTTCCATTTCCACCAAGTCGAGGTGGAACTGAGGTGCGGACATTTCATCTGTTGAAGTATCTAGCTCAAAATCATAGCGTCACGATCGCCACCCAAAAACATTCCCAAGTGAGCGATCGAGATACCGAATTACTAAAACAATACGTCGATCGTCTCTTCATTTTTCCGCTACCTACTTCTCCTCAAAATTCGAGTTGGGCAGGAAAGATCGATCGATTTATTCAAGCTTGGACGAAACAAACGCCGCCGAATGTTCTGCATCGCTACAGCGCAGAAATGCAGAATTGGATTCATGAAAATTTGGCAGATTTTGACGTAATCACCTGCGAACATAGCGTCAATGAAGTTTATATTCGTTCTGCTCAAGTGCGATCGATCGTCAACATTCACAGTTCAGTTTATGGCTGGACGCGCAATCAGCTAACGGCGGGCGCATCACTTCAGCCTTGGCGCGATCGCCTCTATCTTCCCCTCCTGAAGAACTACGAGAAACGCTATTGCGACAAGTTCGATCGCATTGTGGTGACGACTGAAGACGATCGCCAAACTTTACGATCGATCGGCGTGACCAAATCGATCGAAGTGATTCCAAATGGGGTGGATCTGAAGTTGTTTCCGACGCGATCGCATGACCCAAACAATCATCAGCTTGTGTTTGTCGGCGCAATGGATGCCGACCACAACATTGACGCGATGCGGTTCTTCGTGCTAGAAGTTCTACCTCACGTCCGCGATCGCTTTGCGGATGTCAGCTTGGCGATCGTCGGGGCGCGTCCCGCTGAAGCAGTGCGATCGCTCGCGACTCATTCGGGTGTCACCGTCACAGGTGCAGTCGAATCGGTTGCAGAGTGGCTGCACCAAGCGACCGTTTGCGTGTTGCCGTTGCGCGTCGGGTTTGGCATCAAAAACAAAACCCTCGAAGCAATGGCGGCAGGTGTGCCGATCGTCGGCAGCGATCGCGCCCTCGAAGGCTTGCCGACAGTCGGACTGCGAGCCAATCGCGTCGAGGAATATGTCAGCGCGATCGATCGGCTGTTTTCTCAGCCGGAACTGCGATCGCAACTGTCCACGCAAGGCCGCATCTGCGTCGAGCAGGCTTACACTTGGGAGCAGATTGGCCGCCGATATGCCCAGTTGCTCGAAAACTGACTGAGAACATGATTGAGGAAAGTGCATGTCAGGGTCTCGATCGCCACGTCCGCAAAAGCCATCCGGCCAACTGACTCGTCGTTCTGCCGCCGCAAAGCCCGCAAAAAGCAGGCGGTGAAAGTGCAGGTGATCAAGTCACGCCGCCCCGGTTTTAACGCCGCTCTTGAGTTTGGCGCTGCTGATTGCGATGGGCAGTACGGTCGTTCTGGGGGCGTGGGTGGCCGTGATGCTGATTGTCAATCCCGGTTCGGTGTCGGGACTGGCGTGGCTGATGCCAGAGTGGAACCGGACGCCTTTGTCGCGCTATCAGTCGATCGATGAAATTCGTCAGGAAGTGCGATCGATCGGCCTGACAGTGGGAGACATCCTGCCGATCGCGTCTCACGTCAGCGGCGAGCGTGACGAACTGCTGATTCCAATTTTCAAACCGCCCGAAGAAATGACGGAACTGCGCGTCTACCGTCCACATTTCAGAAATCAAAATCAGCTAGAACTAATCGATCGCCTCAACGTTTCGGGACCACAGGAAATTTTCGTCCTCGCGCCCCTGAGCCAAACGCCTTCCACCAGCGGCGGCACGGCGCGATCGCTGCCTGTCAGTCAGGTCAGCGTTTTGAACGGCAGCAGCACACCCGGAATTTGGCTGAGTCTGCGGGGCGAATGGGCACGCGGCAGCACCCGCACCAGCTACGGCCTGATTGTGCGCTATGACCTGAATCAGCAGCGGCTCCAGACGCTTTTGCCCTGGACAAGTCCGAGCGGCAAAGATCCCAAGTGGCAGCAGGTGACGGGCAACGCCACCCCGGAACTTGTGGTTAATCAAACGGTCGGACTCGCGCCAAACTTCAAGTTCTATCAGCCGATCGCAACGAGCAAAGTGACCGACCCAATGCGGCTGGTGGCGATCGCGCTTGACCCGCCTGCCCTGAAACAGTCGCAATTCGTCAACGGCCTGCGATTGGCACAGCAAGGACTGTGGACGCCCGCCCTGAAACTGCTGGAAGCCGCCAAACAGCGCGGTGATTGGTCAGCCGCCGCCCAAGCTCAGATGGACGTGGTGAAGTTTCACGCGGCAATTACGAAAGCGCAGGCCGATCGCGACTGGGCAAATCCGACTGAGGCGATCGCGGCGAATCTGCTGGATGGCCGCTGGAGTCGATCGCTTCAGCTTTTGCAGGCGGCGCTGGCAAACGGCGGAGAACTGAAGGATCTGTTAGGAGATGTCGATCGCCTGACAACTCGCATCGATGCGGCACTCAGCCTCAATCCGGCTCAGGTGGATTTGCAGGCGTTGGGAACTTTGGCGCAGTTTGTGCAGCATGGCCGCGAACCTGCACTGCGCTGGCTAACGGCTCGCAATCGCAATCTGGCGACTTTGGTGCAACCGATCGATCGATCCGCGTCTCCAGTCCGTCCTCGATTTGCTCAATCGTCCGCTGTTGGTGGCCGATCATGCCAGCCGGATCGTCGGAACTGCCGCGCCGATTCGTCCCCAGCCGAATGATTGGCTGTGGCCGCGATCGCCCGATCTGCCGCCGAATCAAACCTGGTATCGCATCCGCGTCAGCAATTTTTTTGATGGCCGAAGCTGGCGGCGATCGAGTGCAGATTTGAATCTGGCCGCGATCGGTCAAGCTCAGCAGCTTTGGAGCGCTTTGGGACTGACCAGCGATGCCGCCATCCAACTGATTCGCTGGGACGAAAACAATCAGCCGCAGTCGATCGATGCCGTGATCAAAGCGACGCAAATTCAAAACGGCCAGGTTTTTCTACTCGCTGCCGTTGCGGATGTGCCCGCAACCGCTTCGCCCTCGCCCATCCTCGCCCTCACAACCGCCACCGTTCAGTGGGTGACGCCGACTCAGCAATCGCTCAGCGATCTATCGCGCCAGCAGCCCGCCTGGACAGAATTGATGCTGCCCACGCTGCAACAGGCACTCCCGACATCACGCTGGTTCGACCGAGGGCGAAT
>JAAUTJ010000282.1 GCA_012031475.1 Leptolyngbyaceae cyanobacterium SM1_3_5
CAGGCCGTGCTGGATGCCGTTCCTGCCTGTGTTTCCTGGTTCAGCGCTGACCTGCGCTATCTGGGGATCAATCGCTATTTGGCCGCAACGTTCAAGCTTGATCCGGCTCAGATCATTGGTCAGCCGCTCGGCTTCATGGATGCGCGACTCCAGCCAGACCGGACACCAAAATCTAGCTTTGCCGAGTTTGTGCGATCGTTCATCGACCACTCAGACACGGCAGGCGCGATCGAAATTGACACCACGATCGACGGCGTTCCGCGCAGTTTCTTGATTGCCGCGCAGAAATATTCGCAAGATCAAGCCGCCGTCTTTGTCGGATTGGACATCAGCGAGCGCAAACAGGCCGAAGCAAAATTACGCCATGATGCCCTGCACGACAGCCTGACCGGACTGGCAAATCGCACCTTGTTTTTGCAGCGACTCCAATCGCTGATGCAGACCGATCAGGCGTTTGCCGTGCTGTTTCTGGGGCTTGACCACTTCAAGGTGATCAACGACAGTTTGGGGCACGGACTGGGCGATCAGCTTTTGGTGGCGATCGCTCGTCGGCTGCAATCTTGCCTCGATGCCGAAGATACGATCGCTCGCTGGGGCGGCGACGAATTCGCGATTCTGCTGCTCGATGCCGACCACACGCAGGCGACGCACGTTGCCAACAGCCTGCGCCAGCGGTTGCGATCGCCATTTCGCCTGCGCGGTCAGAAGTGTTCACAGCGGCCAGCATCGGCATTTCCCTCCGCGATGGCGTCAGCAGTCCTGAAGAACTGTTGCGAAATGCGGACACGGCGATGTATCAAGCGAAAGCCAGAGGCCGCGATCGCCATGCAGTTTTCGATCAGGCGATGCGCGATCGCGTTGTGGCGCTGTTGCAGCTTGAAACCGATTTGCGCCGCGCCCTCAGCCGCGCCCCAATTCAGCTTCCCGAATTTCAACTGCGCTATCAGCCGATCGTCGCCCTTGAAACTCGCCGCATCATCGGCTTTGAAGCCTTGGTGCGCTGGCAGCATCCCGATCGCGGCTGGATCGATCCGGCTGAATTCATTCCGCTGGCTGAAGATACCGGGCTGATTGTGCCGCTCGGTCAGTGGATTCTTCAAGAAGCTTGTGAGCAGTTGCGATCGTGGCAGGCGCAATTTTCCCACTGTTTGCCGCTGTCGATGAGCGTCAACTTGTCCACCAAGCAGTTTACGCAAACCAACTTGATGGAGCAGGTTCATCAAATCTTGCAGCAAACGCAGATTCGCGGCTTGACGATCGACCTGAAGCTGGAAATCACCGAAAGCGCGATCATGGAAAACCCGGACAAAGCCAGGGCGCTTTTGCAGCAGCTTAAAGAGTTGGGCGTGAAATTGCTGATCGACGATTTCGGCACAGGCTACTCGTCCCTGAGCTATCTGCATCGCTTCCCGTTTGACATGGTGAAGATCGACCAGTCGTTTGTCAGCGGCATGGATTCGAGAAACGACCAGTCCGAAATTGTCCGGGCGATCGTTTCCCTCGCCCACACGCTGGACATGAAGGTGATTGCCGAAGGCGTCGAAACCGTCGCCCAACTCACTCAACTGCAAGCCCTCGGTGCCGAATACGGGCAGGGCTATTTGTTCGCACAACCGCTTTCCGCTGAAGCCGTCGAAGCAATGCTGGGATCGATCGCGCCCTAAACCCATTCTCATTCGGCTCTAGCGATTGCGCTGGATTTGCACCATTGCCTCTTGAATGCGGGCAGCAAGGTCGGGATCGTTTTGCAAAGCCGCAGTAATCGCATTGAAGCGATCGGCTGGCAGACCATGCCCTGAAGCGATTTGCACCGATCGATTGCAGTAGTTGACGGCAATTTGCCGCACCTCACGGCTCAGACGATTCAGGCTTTCCGGGCGGTTGCACATGATTGGCGGCACGTCCTCCCCGGTGATGCGCTTAATTTGGTCGTAGGCGGCTTGGCGGAGTGGTTCAATTTCCAGAATCGATCGCGCATAGTTTTGGACTTCTTGATTGCTGACGGCAGATTGGGCATGAGCGGCTGTGCCCAAAAAATCGATCGGGCGCAAACTTGGAACCGGAGACAGCATCAGCACTCCGAGCAGCGATGCACCCGCCAGCAAGGATGACAGCGGTTTTGGCAGGTGAAAAAAACTTCTTCATGGCGGCGTTTAACGATTCAAAAACTGAAACAGCAGTAGCGTTCTTCTAGTTCTGAATTATTCTAGGCCAGGAAGTTCCAGAGAGACGCGAGATCTCGCGTCTGTACGATTAGGGGTTGGGTTGTGCCTCCTGCCCTCTGCCTTCTGCCTTCTGCCTTTTAATCGCGTGAAAGATGCTCAGTACATCGTGCTGCCACTTTGGGAGAACCAGCATCATGCCGATTTCTTCGAGGCTGTGGACAATGCCAATTGCGATCGCCACGCCCAATCCTGCCGCGCTGCCAAAGCCAAACAGCAGCACGATCGCGATTGCCAAACTGATGCCCCACAGCTTGGCCGAATAGGTATGAAAGCTGGCAGTCCGGCCAAATTTGACCAGTCCGACCAGCACCCACAGCAGTTGCGCCAGTCCGATCGCCAGCAGCGGTAGACGATAGGCGATCGCCACATCGGGAAACACGCGCCAAAAACTGACCAAGACGGCTGCATACAGGCAAACATCCGCCCAGCTATCCCACTGCCGCAGCGTTGCATTGCTCACGCCCCAGCGTCGCGCCAAGATGCCATCAAAAATGTCAGAAAAAAACGCGACCAGAAAGGCGATCACAAAGAAACTGCCTGTTTTGCGATCGAGTCCGTCTCCCAGCAAAATCAAGGCAATCAGCACACGCAGGGCAACCAGCGCCAGTGGAATCTGCTTTTTCATTTGAGCGACAAAGAGGGACAATCAGTAGAAACAGCCTCGATCGCAAAGTTCCGCACCAATTGCTGAATCAAAGCCGTCAAGCTGAGCGATAATTTCAAACGGCAAGATTGATTAGAGCGATTATGCTCGACAGCCGCACGTAGGGAGAAGATTGGTAGATTGAACAAAATAGACAATGCCGAAAGAAATTCGATTTAGCGCTCATGCCTTATCAAAAATCAGTTTGTTAGGCGATCGCGGAATTGAAGTTTCGGAGAAATTTGTAATTCAAACCATTCGATCGCCTGACAAGTTGGAAATTGAGCAAGAGAAAATAACAGCGCAGAAACAATTCAATGACAGCTTGGTGCTGCGAGTTATCTATCGAGAGTTTCAAGCATTTCTTTTGGTCATTACGCTTTATCCAGGAAAAAGGAGCCGATATGAAAATTAGATATAGTCAAGAAGTTGATATCCTGCTGATTGAACTATCAGATGAGCCGATCGCCTATGCCGAAGATGAAGGACAGCTTATCTTGCATTATTCCCAAGAGGATAAGCTAGTCGTCATTGAAATCATCGACTTTAAAAGATTTACTTCGGAGGATACGATCGCTCAACTTGCATCAGCTTTCTAATGGATTACTTTTAACGGATTGCATTGTTCTATTAAGCTAATTGCGTTGTAAATCCTCCAGTTTCTATTGTTATGGACTATAAATCAGCAGGAGTTGATGTTGAAGCGGGTCGCGCTTTCGTGCAGCAAATTCGCAGCATGGTCGATCGCACTCGTCGCCCAGAGGTGTTAGGCAGTTTGGGCGGATTCAGCGGATTGTTTCAGCTTCCAACCGGATATCAAGAGCCAGTTTTGGTGTCTGGAACCGATGGTGTTGGCACAAAGTTAAAGCTGGCGCAGCAGGCCGATCGCCACGACACGGTTGGCATTGATCTCGTTGCAATGTGCGTCAATGATGTGCTGACCTGCGGAGCCGAGCCGCTGTTTTTTCTCGACTATTTGGCAACCGGGAAATTACAGCCTGAACAGCTAGCGCAAGTGGTTAGCGGTATTGCGATCGGCTGTGAACAGGCGGGCTGTGCATTGCTCGGTGGCGAAACCGCAGAGATGCCTGGATTTTATCAGCCTGGGGAATATGATTTGGCCGGATTTGCGGTTGGCATTGTCGAAAAAAGTCGAATTCTAGATTGTTCGCGAGTGCAGGTTGGAGATGTGGCGATCGGGCTATCAAGCTCTGGCGTTCACAGCAATGGCTTTAGCTTGGTGCGTAAAATCATCGAAAGTCACAGTTTAGAAAGTGCGCCGTTTGGCGATCGCTCCTTGGCTGAAGAACTGCTAACACCAACCCGCATTTATGTTCAGTCAATTCTGGCAGCCCAAAAAGCCGGACTGGACATTCACGCAATGGCGCACATCACGGGCGGCGGACTGCCGGAAAATCTGCCCAGATCGATTCAATCGAATCAGGCGATCGCCATTAATTCAACAAGCTGGCCGCTTCCTCCGCTGTTTGAATGGTTGGAATCACAAGGCAATGTCGATCGCGCTGAAATGTTCAACACCTTCAATATGGGGATTGGTTTTGTGCTGCTCGTTCCGTTCGATCGCGCTGCCGAAACGATCGACTGGTTCGCGAATCGAGGTGAATCTGCATGGGCGATCGGTGAAGTAATTGATGGGACAGGTGAACTGCAATTTGTTACATAAACTCAGCCTTAAGGTAGAGGAAGTGTCTAGCTTAGTGCTGAACTGATCGCGATCGCAGTGCGGCTATCTTGGTGGCTGAGATACACAAAAACTCTCAGTTGCCGAGTGAATTAATTGCAATCATGACATCAAGAAAACCTTCTACAAACGAATCCAATCAAAATTTGAATGGCCGCCCCGTTTCCTCTGATGAAGTTAACTATCGTGATGGTTACGTGCAGGGGCAAGCAGAAGAACAGCGCTATCAGGTTGAGCGCAATCGCGCCAGCGAAAGCAACGGGGCTGCAACGGGATTGCTGATCGGAACGCTGCTGGCGGCTTTGGTGGGTGGTGCGATCGCCCTGTTCTACTACAACTCGCAAGACCGCCAGCCCGACGTGATCGTGCAGCCCACAACTGCACCCGCCTCACCTTCCCCACAACCCCAGCAGTCGCCTCCGCCTCGCCCTCAGCAAACCACGATTATTGAGCGCACGATCGAGCGTGAAGTCCCTGTTCCCGCCCCGCAAGCTCCCGCACCGCAAGTCAACATTCAAGCGCCTGCTCCCGCTCCGGCTCCCGCTGCCCCTGCTCCGGCTGCTGAATCTGCGCCTGAAGCTGCACCACAAACGGCTCCTCCTGCTGCCGAAGCGCCTGCCGCCGAGCCTGCTCCGGCTGAAACAAATAGTCAAACCGCTCCTTAATATTGAGCAACAATCGAGCGTTGGGGTGGGCAGTGGCTCACCCTTTTTGCAGCAAATTTTACGGCGAAATCTGTAGGCGTAGCGATCGTTACGGTTGTTTAACGCGATCGCGGTTTGAATAGTGGGCATCGAAGCGGGTCGATTTTAATGATTTTACAAATTGTTAGGAATCGGCGTGTCGATCGATCGCGAATCCAGTAATGTGAAGAAATATTTCCCACTCTTTTGGTTCAACACAAGGCAGGCATGGCAGACGCTCCTCGGCATCGTGTGGTTATTGTTGGCGGCGGATTTGGTGGCCTCTACACCGCAAAGGCGCTCGGTGGCGCTGCCGTAGATGTGACGCTGATCGACAAGCGCAACTTTCACTTGTTTCAGCCATTGCTCTATCAGGTGGCGACGGGTGGCTTGTCGGCAGGTGACATTTCCTCGCCCATTCGCGCCATCCTGAGCCGCTATCGCAACGTCAAAGTGCTGATGGATGAAGTCACCACGATCGATTCGCAGGCCAAGCGCGTCATTCTGCAAAACGGCGAAATCGAATACGATACGCTGGTTGTCGCAACGGGTGTGAGCCATCACTATTTCGGCAATGACGATTGGGCAGCGATCGCGCCGGGACTGAAAACGGTTGAAGATGCGCTGGAAATGCGCCGCCGAATTTTTCTGGCCTTTGAAGCCGCCGAAAAGGAAACCGACGCCGAAAAGCGACGGGCGTGGCTGACGTTTGTGGTCGTCGGCGGTGGCCCCACCGGAGTCGAGCTAGCGGGCGCACTGGCTGAACTGGCCTACAGCACCTTGAAATCGGATTTTCGCAACATCGACACGAGCGAGGCGCGGATTTTGCTTCTGGAAGGACTCGATCGCGTCTTGCCGCCTTACCCGTCGGATCTGTCCGCTGCCGCTGCCGACTCGCTAGAGCGCTTGGGCGTCACCGTACAAACCAAAACGCTCGTCACCAAAATTGCGGACGATATTGTCACAATCAAGCAGGGCGATTCGACTGAAGAAATTCCGGCTCGCACCATTTTGTGGGCAGCAGGCGTCAAGGCGTCGGCAATGGGCAAAGTGCTGGCCGATCGCGCACAGGCCGAACTCGATCGCGTCGGGCGCGTCATGGTTGCGCCGAATCTTTCGCTGCCTGCTCATCCCGATACTTTTCGTGGTCGGAGATTTGGCACATTACGTCGCATCAGGGCGACAAGCCGCTGCCTGGAGGTTGCCCCGGTTGCGATGCAGCAAGGCAGCTACTGTGGCGAAATTGATC
>JAAUTJ010000283.1 GCA_012031475.1 Leptolyngbyaceae cyanobacterium SM1_3_5
CAATCTTGCTCCAGTTAAAATTTGCGCCATCCAAATTTGCGCCCGTCAAATCGGCGTAGCGTAAATCGGCATTTGAGAGATCAGCATTTTTGAGATTCGCCTCGCGTAAAACGGCTCCATAGAGGCTGGCGTTGCGGAGGCGGGCGTTTTCCAGCTTGACCCCTGTGAGATTCGCGTCTCGGCATTCGATGCGATCGAGCGTTGCCTCGCTCAAATCTGACTGCGCCAAACTCGTGTTAAGAAATTGCGCTTCCGTCAAATCGGCTCCGCGCAGATTCGCGTTCTCCACATCGGCTCCGTAGAAATGAGCAGCGACGAGGCTGGCGTTTTCGAGTTTCGCTTCGTGAAGAATCGCGTTGATCAGTTTGGCGCGATCGAAATTCGCCTCGGTCAAAGTCGCCAGCCGCAGATTAATCCGGCTCATGTCCTGATTGCTGAAGTTTGCGCCCGCCAAATTGCAGCCGATGCAGCGACGATTCAGCAACACCTGTTCGGGATCGCTGGGCGCGGTGGCGATCGCTTCCACTGCGGTGGGCGGATTGTCTTGCGCTTGAGTTTGCGTGGCAAGGTGAAGAGCGATCGGTAGAACAGCCGCTAAAATGGCCGCGATGATTGACAAGATTTGGAGATTCATAGATTTTTCTGAGGGGAGAAGGCAGAAGGGTTGAATTCTGCCTTCTGTGGACTGCGCTAGGCCACCAGTTGCTCTAGCGTTTTCAGCAGCGTTTGCTCGTTATACGGCTTGGAGAAGTAGGCGGTTGCGCCCAGACTCATTGCCAGTTGGCGGTGTTTGTCGCCGCTGCGGGAGGTGAGCATGGCGATCGGAATTTGCTCGAAGGCGGGCATCGATTTGACTTTTGCCAGGAAGCCGTAGCCGTCGAGTCGGGGCATTTCGATGTCGCAGATTACGGCCTGAATGGGCAGTCCGGTCGAGAGTTTTTCGATCGCGTCTTCGCCGTCTTTGGCCTGGGCAACTTCGTATCCGGCCTTTTCGAGCGTCAGGGCGAGCAGGCGGCGGACGTTGATCGAGTCGTCTACCACGAGGATGGTCGGTTTGCGATCGATCGGGGTGGCAGAAGCCAAGGTGAGCAGAACGGGCGCGGTCGGCAGCATCGGCGCAATGGGGGCAGGGGCAGCGGCTAGCCAGTGCAGCAGATCGGGCACGTTGACCAGCGGCACGACGCGACCGTCGCCCAAAATGGTGCAGTTGCTAAATCCGGCGGGCATTGGCAAGTTGCCTTCGACGCGGCGGATTGCAACTTCCTGTTCGCCCCAGCAGCGATCGACCTGAAGCGCGACCATTTGCGTTCCCTGATTGACGACCAGAATTGTCGGGACGTTGATCACGGGCGGCGTTTCCAGTCCTTCCATCTGGCGCGGACAGTGGAACTTAAGCCATTCACCCAGTCGGACAAGCTGGACGAGCGACCCTTGCCAGCCGATCGCCTCGCTGCCTGCGGTTTGAATGACGCGATCGGCATTCAAGACCGACATTTCCTCGATCACGTCGGTCGGGAAGGCGATCAGCATTCCGTTACTTTCGGCCAGCACGACGCGGGCAACCGAAAGCGTAAACGGAACGGAGATCGTGAAGATGGTTCCAACTCCGGCTTCGGTATCGACCGTGATTTCGCCGCGCACCTGCCTCAGATTGCTGCGAACCACATCCATGCCAACGCCGCGACCGGACAAGGCTGTCACCTGATCTTTGGTGCTGAATCCGGGTTCAAAAATCAGCGACAACAGTTCTTCGTCGCTGGCGGCGGCCAACAGCATTTCGTCGAGTCCCATTTGGCGGGCACGATCGCGCACCTTATCTAAAGGAATGCCGCCGCCGTCGTCGCGAATTTCGATCTGGGTGCGGTTGCCTTTGTGGAAAGCGCGAATTTCGATCGATCCCGTTTCGGGCTTGCCGCGATCGTGACGCAGCGAGGCGGATTCGATGCCGTGATCGAAGGCGTTGCGGATCAGGTGCATCAAGGGATCGCTGAGCGCTTCGAGGATGTTGCGATCGACCAGGGTATTTGCGCCATGCAGCTTCAGTTGAACGGGCTTATCGTACTGCAACGACAGTTCGCGCAGGGCTTTCGGGAAGCGATCGACCACATCCGCCAGCGGTCGCATCCGAATTTGGCTGAGGTTTGTCTGAAGCTGTTTGGCGGTTTTCTTCAGGTCGTGGCTGGTCTGGTCGCTGTCTTCCAGGCCAAGCTCAATGTCGCTGGTGACTTCTTGAATCTGGACGATCGTTTCCATGACGGACTGCGCCACAAGATGCACTTCGCCGTAGCGATCGAGTTCAAGCGCGTCAAAGTTGAAGTTGTTTTCCGGCGAAATCTGCCGCAATTGCGTTTTGTCGTAGGTCGATCGCCACTGCGAATTCGCTTCATCCAGGACTTGGACGCGCTGAGACAGCATTCGCACCATGCTCCGCAACCGCTTCAGGTGCATATCCAGTCGGTTGCGCTCGATCGTCAGTTCGCCAAACAAATCGTTCAGCGTGTTGAGCTGCTTCATCGGGACGCGCACCGCATTTTCCGGCTCGTTTTCGATCGGTTCGGGCGCAACGCGATAGGCACTGGCGCGATCGCTCCGGGTCGCTCTCGCCGCCACAGGTTCCACGACTTCTTCGGCTTCCGGTTCCGGGTAGAAAATTTCTTCCTCCTCGGCTTGCGGATAGAAGATTTCTTCCGATTCCGCAATCAAATCGATCGCAGGCAGATCGTCATCCTCAGCGTGGAACGGATGCACTTCAACGATTGTCGGTTCGTCTTGGCTAAATTCGATCGGTTCAACGGTTTGCGTTTCCACACCGGGAATCGATCGCGGCATCAGGTCAAGCTGTCCGGCCAAGACAAGGGCTTGCGATCGCCGCCATGCCTGCAATGCTTGGGTCGCGATCGCGGTGATGTCGGGCGATTGGGCGAGGTGAAAGGCGATCGATTCGCAAAGCTGGGTGAACGCTTCAAGCTGAAGCATTTCACCCAGTCCGCCCAATTCTTGTGCAAGAACTTCGGCTTCTTCGCGCAAACAGGGGTCTTGCGCGTTGAGGACAGATTCGAGCCGCGCCAGACAGCCCTCGACCTCGGTTTCAAACAAGAGCGGGACGATATCTTGCCCGTCTTCGGGCGAAAGCAGCGACTGGGCATCTTCGTCTTGCGGATCACCGAGTCGATCGTGCAGTTGCGTAAAAATCGATTCGACCTGCGATTCCAGCCAGCCTTCCGGCGGCACGATTTGATTTTTGCTGGCGGCGATCGATTGCGCGATACAGTCGATTCCACCCAGCAAAAGCGCTTCCAGTTCGCCGTCCAGGGCGATCGAACTGCGCTGAACTTTCAGGACTTTGAATGAATCTTCCAGCCGATGCGCGAGGGCGCTGAGGTCGTGGTAGCCCATCATGCCCGCACCGCCTTTGATCGAGTGGGCAGCGCGGAGGGCGGCGTTGATTTTGCCGCTGTCAATTCCGGTGTGAGCAATGCCGAGGATGGCCGTTTCGAGCGTTCCCAGATACGCCTGTGCTTCGTCGAGAAACTGGCGCTGAATTTCAAGTTCTTTATCGTGTGACACGGATGTTACCCTCTTTCGCCGATTTCAAATTCACCGACCGAGGCTTGCAGTTCTTGGGCGATCGCGACGGTCTGCCTCAGCGCTCCCGACACCTGTTTTGACGAGGTGGAGGTGCGCTTGGAGACTTGCGCGATGTCTTTCATCAGGCGGGTGACGACTTCCGAGGTTTCCACCTGCGAAGCGGTCGCCTGCGAAATCGACTGAACCAACTGATCGATTTGCTGTGACACATCGAGAATCTGACTGAGGCTTTGCTTGGCACCCTCCACAAGCTGCGTCCCCTCGACCACTTGCGCCGTACTTTCTTCCATCGCCTGAACCACCATGCTGGTCTCGCGCTGGATGTTGTTGACGATCGCCTCGATCTCCTGCGTGGCGGCACTCGATCGGGCGGCGAGTTCTCCGACTTCCTCGGCCACGACTGCGAAGCCCTGACCTTCTTCTCCGGCTCTGGCCGCTTCGATTCCGGCGTTAATTGCCAGCAAATTGGTCTGCATGGCAATCTGGTTAATCAGCGAAACCACCTTCGAGATTTGCTGCGAAGATTCACCCAGTCGCTTCACTTTCTTGGCCGTTTCACCGACTGTTTCGCGCAGGCCGAGGATGTTTTGGACGGTCAGATCCATTGCTTGACCACCGGATTCTGCGGTTGCCGAGGCGGTGCGGGCGACTGCGGCGGCTTGCTGGGCGCTGTCTGCAACGGCTTGAATCGATCGCGTCATGTCCTCCATTGAGTCCAGCGTCCGCGTTGTTTCTTCTGCCTGAATCAGGGCAGCTTCGGCCAGTTGGCGAATGGCTCCTTCGTTTTCGCCCAGCGAGCTATTCACCTGCGTGGCCGAGTCTTTCACCTTGGTGACAATTTGGCGGAGGCTCTCGACGATCGAGTTGAAGAAGTCTGCGACCGTGCCGATTTCGCCTGCTGTCACATCGGCCCGGACGGTGAGATCGCCTCTGGTTGCGCCTTCCACGTCGCTGAGCAAGCCAAGAAGCTGCATTTGCAGGGATTCTCTTTGCTGGCGACGTTCTTCGGACAAGGCTTCCGTTTCAACGCGGGCTTGTTCGCGCTGGGTGAAGAGATCGGCTTGCTCTAGGGCAAAGCCAAGCTGAATTCCGGCCTGCCGCATAAAGTTGAGGTCGGCTTCTTCCCAGTGGCGCGGCTTGCCGCACTGATGCACGATCAGCAGGCCGATCAGTTGCTCTTTCAGCATGATCGGCGCGACGATGTTGGCTTTCACGGCCATCGGTTCAAGCTGCCGCTTGTAGCAATCGCTCAAACCGGATTCTGCGATGTTGTCGAGCGCATGAACGCGACCTTGGCGATAGCGTTCGACATACTGATTGCCAAAGCACGGATCGTCTAGCCGAATGTCGAGCGCGGGCGGAAAACCGGGTTCAACCGATTCTGCGATCACCTTGCCGCCCCAGTCGGCATCGAACTCGTAGATCATGCAGCGATCGGATCGCATTGCCGCCTGCACATCGCGAACAACCGTGCGGAAAATTTGAGCGCGATCGAGCGAGTCGCGCATCCGCGAAACCACTTTGGTGAGTTGCCGTTCGCGCTCTGCCGATAGCTGCTGCTCTTCTAGCTGTTGCGCCTGCTTGACGGCATAGCCGATTTGAATGCTGAGTTGCTGAAGTAGGTTAATTTCTCCGGCTTCCCACTGGCGCGGACCGGAACACTGATGGACGCAGAGCAAGCCGATCAGGTCGTCACCCACTAGAATTGGGGCAACCATGTTCGCTTGCACTTCCAGACGGCGCAAAATTTCGCAGTGGCAGGCGCTGATGTCGGCGCGGTTGAGGTCTTCGACTGTGGAGATCTTGCCGCTCTTAAACCGCTCGATCGATTCGGGCGTCAGCGGATCGTGAATCGTCTGACCGATTACCCGCAGCCAGCCGCGACTGACGGCTTCAGCCGAAATTTCGCCGCTCTTGAAGCCGGGATTGAAGCGGTAGATCACGGCGCGATCGACCTTCAGCACTTCGCGCACCCCTTCCACCGAAGTCCGCATGATTTCGTCACTCTTGAGCGACTGGCGAATCTGGCTGGTCAGTTCGGCCAACAGTTCAGCTTGGCAAGTGGCGAGTTCTTGCTGGCGATATTGGCCTTGCAGGTCTAATTCAGATTGCGAGACGGTATCGGCCAAGTCGTTAAAGGTTTGCGTCAGTTGGCCGACTTCATCGCGGGCAAACAGTTCGGCGCGGGCTTGGCGATCGCCTCCTGCAAATGCGATCGCCGCCCGCCGGAGTCGCTCGATCGGACTGACGACCGCATGACCGAGCAGCATTGCCAGCAGCACATCGACACCGATCGCCAGCGTTGCCAAAGCGAGTTGCAGCCGCAGGCTGTTTTGCACTAGTTGATTGAGTCCAGTTTCAGACGTGCCGCGCACCAAAACCGCGATCGGCTCACCGTTCGATTGCGGCAGCGTTTGGGCGGCAACCGGTGTAGGTTTGGTCGCCAACTTTCACGCGCTGGCGATCGGTTCACCCGAGCGGCAACGGCTCCCGCTACTCTTTTTCATGGCCATTCAAGCGTGCCGGAAGTCGTGGCGCAACTGCTTGCCGAAGGGCGACCGAGTGACGAACCGTGCGCCGTGGTCTTTCACGCCGGTGGCAACGATGAACACGTTCTCCGCGCACACCTTGCCATCCGCTTTGTAGAACTTTACGGCGCCAGTGCCAAAAATGGTGCTGCCGTGGAACGCTTTCAGGCCCTTCTTGTAAAGGTTAAGCGCATAGAACTGGCCCACCACGTACTTATCAAGGAGCTTGGCGCGCTTCTGCATGGTCCAATCGCCGCCTGAGGTCAGGAACGTGGGCTTGGGCTTATTCTTGGCGATCTTCTGCGTGACGGTATCGCAGCAGGATTGGATGACGTTAAGGGTTATTTTGTCGACTTGCCCAAAAGAGCTTTGCGTC
>JAAUTJ010000284.1 GCA_012031475.1 Leptolyngbyaceae cyanobacterium SM1_3_5
CACGCCATTTCGCTACGGCGGCGAGGAATTCGTGATTATTTTGGGCAACACCAACTGCCAGGAAGCGTCTCGCATCGCGCATCGCATCTGTCGCTTGATTGGCGATCAACCATTTGGCATCGACAACGGGCTGGAACTGCAAATTACCATTAGCGCCGGAGTTTCAACGCTAATGGATGACGACGACGCCAAAGGCATCAGCTTATTGCGGCGAGCCGACGAACATTTGCTGCAAGCCAAGTCTCAAGGCCGCAATCGCGTTGTCGGCTGCTGGAATTTGGATCACACTGGCTGCTGCTAAACCAAACAGCCACAGCTCCACTTTAGACGATCGCCATTTTCTCGACAGGACAGCAGCAAAACAGCAGAATTGCAATGTCCTCAAGCGGACAGGCGCGATCGCAACGGCTGCATCGATCGAGCTTGCACAGTTTAATGGGTCAAGTTGATGGCTCAAGCCGAATTAAGGCGTAGTAACAGGCACAGGCTGGGCTTGCTGCTGCAACAGTTCAAGCTGGCGCGATCGAAAATCCGACGCTTCACTGTTGATCGTTTCGCTCTGCTGCCGATTGAACTCATCGGGAGGCGTATATCCGCCCGAAATCGCTCGCTGCACCAGATCCATTACGCTGCCCATCTGCCCATTTCCCCGCTGCGAAAACGGATCAGACGTAAAGGCACTATCGCCACTTTGCGGATTGAGCAGCAGCGCATCCGTTCCGCCACGAGTCGGAGGTTGGACAGGCGCTTGGGCAAGAGCAGGAGCAGCGATCGCACAGGCCATCGCCCCAGCCATCATCCCAACTATCATTCCAGCAGCACGTAATGCAAAATTCTTCATAGCAAGCTTGAAAAGAGTGAGTTAATGCTTAGTCTAGCGGACGAAATTGGATTTGAAAGGATTCCAATCAGGCAAAAGTACGACGCAAAAGGCCGCGAATGCTCAAGAAGGCGATCGCATCGAACCCAATCAAAACCAGCAGTGCCGCCCCCAACGTCACTTCACCAAACGGCGCATTCATCACCACGCTGCCCAGCGACCATTCGGAATGTAAATAGAGGTAGCGAATCGGCTCGATCGCATAGCTCAAAGGGTTTAGACTCGCGACCCACTGCAACCATCCGGGCATAAACGCCAGCGGAGCCAGCGCGGTACTCGCAAACAGCAGCGGTAAGTTCGTCACAAAAATCGCGGCAATCAGTTCAACGTGACCGGGAAGGGCGAACGCTAAGCCCAAGCTCAACGCCGTCACGCCCAAGACGAGCAGCAGCACGATCGCCGCCACCAACAACAGCCCGATCGCTCCCGGCAACCCTGCGCCCAAAGCCGCGCTTGCCGCCACGATCGCAGTGGTTTGAATCATGCTCAGCGTGGCAATGAAGATCGCGGAGGCGAGGACGATCGAAAAGCGCGAGGTCAAAGGTGCGACTAAGAGGCGGTTCAGGAAGCCAAATTCGCGATCGAACATCACGGGCAATCCGGCGTTAAGCGCTCCGGCAAATGCGGTGAACACAATCACGCCTGCACCGAGAAACTGGCCGTAGTTCGTGCTTTCGCCAAACAAGCCCTGCGGCGCATTCTGAAACAGGGCACCAAACAGCAAAAGCCACATCAAGGGCTGAATAATGCCTGCAATCAGCGTAGTCGGACGCCGCTGAAGCTGAATGAACAAGCGGCGAGTCAGCGCTCCAGTTTCCTGCACAAATTCGGGGAAGCCCGCAGACTGTTGGGCTTGAGCCGGACGAAGCGGAGCATCTTGAAGGTTGGCGGGGGGTGGCGTTAGCGTTTGACTCATGAGGCTGTCCTCGCGTTGAGTTGCGATATTGATTTTTGCAAAGCTCGATATCTATCTAGCCTAGCGCATGTTCTGCGGGCGGTTGCAGCGCAATTGCCTCACCTTACTGGCTACGGAAAGCGCCATGCACTTCGCGATCGCCGCTGATCACCACAACCGTTTGCGTGATCGCCCAGATGCGCCAGCGATCGCCCACCTGAATCAACTGGTGAAGATAATTTCCCGCTGTGTCGAGGCGATTTGAGCCAGCTTCTCGATTGGGATCAAGACGATAGATTTGATAGGCCGATCGACATTCAGCCCGATCTGCTTGAATTGTGACTTCATGATTGGTGGTGATGTGCAGCGTTTTTAAGTGCGAAAGACTGCTCGATCGCTGCTGCACAAATTCATCTGCCGTGACTCGTTTGGGAGCTTCACCGCGAAAATCTGAGTAGTCAATTTCAAGCTCATCGGCCAGTAGATCGCGCAGTTTTTGCCAGTCTTTTTGATCGATCGAATTGGCAAAGGTGGCGATCGTCTCGATGATTTGGGTGCGATCGATCAGCCATTGAATATCAAATGAATTTTGCACGGTGACTTGCTTCCTGGCTTTACGCCAAAAATTGCTTAACGATCGCGTGAAAAGATATCCAAAGCCGTCAGCGCATTATGACAAAGCAAGCAGCGATAAATTCTCATCCTCATAAAAAACTGAATCGCGTCAAAACTTCGACGCAGCAGATTTTCAACTTGCGATGTCGAGCAGTTTCCAAGGCGAATCCAAATTACTTTAGGCGGATTTCCAAATACTAAACTCAGGTCGTGCATATCAGCGTCTTTCGAGACAATCATCAAATCATTGTCTTTTGCATAATCCCAAACGACTGGATCGATCGTTGCTTTCATTCCCACATCTCGGACGTGAAGTGAGTTTGGAAAAAGGTCATTCAACCGATTCGGCAACTTGGGCGATAAGTTTTCATCAAAAAGCAATTTCATGCAGATAGTGGAGCGGTCATAAGCCGCCGTTCACGGTCAGCAGCATAAGCAATGCAGGCTTTTAGATCTTCTCGCGTCAGATCAGGAAAATCGTCGAGGATTTCTGCTTCGGTCATCTCGGAAGCCAGGTATTCAAGCACTTCATAAACCGTAATTCGTAAGCCACGAACACAAGGCTTACCACCTCGTTTATTGGGTTCGATCGTAATGTAATTTCGGTAGTTCATCGTTAAAAGCATCTAAATATCAATCAAATTATAGCTTTGCAGGGATGATTCAGTTTCCATTCCATTCACTGCATATCAGTTTGAACCTCTGCGGGCGCATCCAAAACTTCAAATTACAACTCTGGATCGATCGCCAAGTCTAAAAACAATTTCCCGTCATCCTCTCATGTAATCTCAAATGGTTCCCATGAACAACCTCCATTTCTCCCAGCATCGTATTGAACTTTTCCGTCTGGCAAAAGACCGTCAGGGAAACCCTCATTGGGCACACCCTATCGAAGCCGCATGACAAATTGTTATGAGGAGTTATGTAGATAGCAAGTTTTCCTTACAACGAATTTTCAAGTGTCCTTGCTCAGTCTTGCGCCTTGGAAGAACAGGCCGATCGCCCCCTTCTGCACCAGATGAAACAAGCTGTTTGCCGAATTGGAATCAAACAGCTTGGAAAAGCCAGTGCTTCGATCGCCAGCCCGTAGTAGGTCAGCGTTGTTGCAGATTTACTGAGAATCAGCGCGTCGGACAGTTGCGATCGACCATTTTGCCGTTCGGTTCGATCGTGTGGCACAAGCGCACCTCGGCATCGCGAGATTTTGAGATGTTGGCATCTTTCAGGTTTGCGCCACTAAGGTCAGTTGCAACTAAATTGGCAAGGGTCAAGTTTGCCTTTCGCAAATCCGCATCTCGCAGATTGGCCGCTGCCAAGTTTGCGCCTTCTAGATTTGCGCTTTGCAAATTGGCGCGAGTGAGATTGACGCCGCGCAGATCTGCGGATTTGAAGTCTGCCCCGCTCAGGTCACAACCGACGCAAATTCGCGCTTGCAGCAGCTTTTGTACCTGATCAAGGTTGGCAGATTGAGCGGGCGGCATCCAAAACAAAAGAACCAGAAGAACAACAGCAATTGCTCCCTTCAAGCTCACAACACTTTTTCGCAAGCTCACAATCGAACACCGAATCGAATTCAACATGGCTGTTTTGTCAAAAAACAAAAAACGGCTAGTTTGCAGTATGCCCCGTTTTTGAGTGCGATCGTGCTGCTTCACAAAAAATTCTCAGAGCGATCGCTCACACAAAAGGAGCGTAAGCCCCACGCCCCCAAAATTCATCTGCTCAATTTTTTCTAGCCCAATCAAGCCAGCGTTTCTGGGCAGTAGCCGAGTCCCTGAACGAACTGCTGGCGGAATTCTTCAATTTCGGTGCGATCGGGCTGACCGTGTGAAACGATCGCCACCTGATAGCGGCGCATCACATCAACGGGCGACTGTCCGGTTTCCAGTCCCCACAAGGCCATGCGGACGCGAATATCTGGTTCGCAGGGGATGCCAAGCTCGTTGAGATAGGCGCGGAGGTTGCCTTCTTCCGTTTCCGTCAGCGGATGGAGTAGTTTAACCTTGACGACCCAGCCGTCGATCTGGTGGATGACGGTGATGAAACGTAGGGAAAGCCAAGGACTGCCATGAAGGTGTTCAACGACCCTCAAGGTTAAACTGGCATTCGCGAGGTGATAGAGAAATTCCATAGGAGCGAACACCCCAGCAGTTACGAAACAAATCGACATCTCCTATTGTTAAGGAAAGCTGACGCTTCGAGTAGGGGAATGCTCCCCGACTTCGTATAGGGAATTCTCCCCAATTTCAGCGACTTTGCGGATTGCAATTGCTCGATCGCCTGATAATTTCCATGACGCACATCGAAACCCCGACCGATTCCGATCGCCTGCTGAGCAGCTACGATTACGACCTGCCATCCGATCGCATCGCTCAAAACCCAGTCACACCCAGAGATAGCGCTCGACTGCTCGTTGTCGATTCGTCAACCACGCATCAGCATCGTATTTTCCGCAACCTGCCGGATCTGCTGCGCCCCAACGATTTACTGGTTCTGAACGATACCCGTGTAATTCCCGCTCGACTGTATGGCCGTAAGCCAAATGGCGTTGAGGTGGAGGTGCTGCTGCTGGAGGAACAGCAGGTGAATCAGTGGCTAGCCTTAGTCAAACCTGGAAAGCGCTTGAAGCCCGGAGCCTTGATCGAATTTGGGGACGGGGCAGTGCGGGCGATCGTGCAGTCCGTAGACAGTCCAACGGGTGGACGCATCCTCAAGTTTGCGGTACCTGAAGGAAAATCGCTGCTGCAAGTGCTGCCAGATTTGGGGGTTGTTCCCCTACCTCCGTACATTACCGAGGCGGCGATCGACCCAGAGCAATATCAAACCGTGTATGCCGCGCAGCCCGGAGCCGTTGCCGCACCAACAGCGGGCTTGCACTTCACGCCGGAATTGCTCGATCGCCTCCAAGAACGAGGAATCGATCGCGCCTTCGTGACGCTGCACACCGGAGTCGGCACGTTTCGCCCCGTCGAAGTCGAAGACATTACGACGCATCCCATGCACGGCGAATGGCTGGAAGTTCCCGCCCAGACGGTGGAACGGATTGAACAGACGCGATCGCAAGGCGGTCGGATCATCGCCGTTGGCACAACCGTAATTCGCGCTCTCGAAGGAGCCGCAGCCGAAAGCGGCAAGCTTAAACCGTTCTGCGGCAAAACGAACCTGTTTATCTATCCGGGCTTTGAGTGGCGCGTAATTGACGGGCTGATTACGAATTTTCATTTGCCTAAGTCCAGCCTGATGATGCTGGTCAGTGCTTTGATTGGGCGATCGCGCCTGCTTGCCCTGTACGAAGAGGCGATCGCCCAAAACTATCGCTTCTACTCGTTTGGCGACGCGACGCTGATTTTGCCAGAAGCGATTTTGCCGGAAGCTCGGCTCAAAACCTCTGGAAAGCCCCCTAAATCCCCCACGAGTGGGGGACTTTGAGCCAGCGTGTTTACCATTTGGGCAATCCAAAAATCGTGCGGTTGGCGAATCGAGCTTTATTAGGCTTCCTGCATGAATCAATAATTTGTCCTCAAAACGGTCGAAATCAAGCTTCAAAGTCCCCTATGAATGGGGGATTTAGGGGGCAAGGAAGCATTTGTGCAAGAAGTTTATTGATCGAGTCCCCAGAGGCGATCGCCCCCGCCAACCCTCCTCAAAGTCCCCCAATTTTGGGGGGTTTGGGGGGCTTTCCTAAAGCAAATTGAAGCGCTGAAGCTGAAGATCGATCGCGTCCGGCAAGCTTTTGTGCAGATCCGTTTTGCTGCCGTAGACAATGCGATTGCGTCCGGGCAGGTCAAACGGAAACTGACCGCCGAATTCCGATCGCTCCATCTGCGTCAGCAAAATTTGCTCCGATCGCTTGCACTGAAGCGCGTAGCCCAATTCGACGCAGACATTGGGGCTGGGAATTAGCTGCGCGGGCGTGGTGTTGAGGCGATCGCGAAGCGCTCCCGGAACGGTACCGATCGCCGTTCCATCGGCAATGAACAAGAGGCTTTGGCGAATCTTTCGCATCAGGGTACTGCTCATACGGATTGGGCCATCGCTGAGGCGGTGCGATTCTTCGAGCATCAAGGCAGGCGCGATCCGACGGTTGACT
>JAAUTJ010000285.1 GCA_012031475.1 Leptolyngbyaceae cyanobacterium SM1_3_5
TCTAGCGCAACTTTGGATTTGAACTGGGCGCTGTGCTGTTTGCGTTTGTTTTGGCTCATAAACTACTCCTAGCATGGGTTGGAAGGGTGTAGCTTATCTACCTGTCCAGTTTTTTGGTTCCACCTCAATTTACCACCTGAATCGCCCCAATGTGAAACGCGCCTTTAGGCGGACTTAAACTGTTAACCTTGGAGAATTTGAAGCGAGTTCGATCGCTCAACCTACAAAAGAACTGCTTGCGCTGTCTCGCGATGTTTCACTAAAGTTGCTGTGGGTAAAGCGCCTTTGATGTGGCTCCAAGGCAAAATGCGATCGACACTCCAATCGTCATGCACATAGGTCTCTAGTGGCGGCAACTGTCCCCGCAGTTCCTTAAAAGCGCGGCGATAGCTGCCTAAAGTATCTCCATAGTGGCGGACTAATTCAAGTAGTTTCGACAGGCGGCGATCGCCCCGCGAAATCAACGCTTGAATCACCGACCAGCTGTAGCTTTCTGGACGAAAATCAATGCCGTGCGGACGCAATTGTTTCTGCAAAGATTTCAACCGCTTTTCTGCTTCCAAATCAACGCCATACCACTGAAACGGCGTGTGCGCTTTGGGAACAAACGTGCTGCATCCCAAGGTTAATCTCAGTCCGGGAGCCGCTTTTTTGACATCGCGCATCATGGCGACAGTGCGGTCGAGATCGTCCGCCGTTTCTCCCGGCAAGCCCACCATGCCGTAGAGTTTTAGCGCTTTTAATCCGCCTGCTTTAGCGTTGATTGCGGCCTGAATAATTTCATCATTCGTTAGCTTTTTGTTAATCGATTCACGCAGTCGATCGCTTCCGGTTTCGACGGCGATCGTAATTGAATTTGTGTCATGCTTGACCAGCGTTTCGGTTAGCTTCGGCGTCACGGTGTTGGTACGAACTGAGGCTAAACTGAGGCGAACCTCATCAAACTGTGGCCGATTGAGATAGTCTAAAAGTGTGTCGAATTCTGGATGCTGCGTCACAGATGCGCCTAGCAAACCGAGGCGATGAGTAACCGAAAGGCCGCGATCGATCGCCGGAATTAATGATTCCTCCAAGCTCGCCGTCCGAAACGGCAATGTTAGATAGCTTGCCAAACAAAAGCGGCACATCTCTGGGCAGCTTCGCACTACTTCGACCATGTAAATGTTTTCCCAGGCCGCTTTTTCCGTGACTACAGTCGAGGCAGAAAGCACATTGCCGCGATAGGTTTGCTTTGTGACTTGAGCCGGAATGTCTGAACGAATTGGCGCGATCGATCGAATTTCACCATCTGCACCTTCGTAAGTCACCTCATACAAACTCGGCACATAAACACCGGGAACCTGTGCGAGATGGGCAAGCTGAACGGCACGCTCGGCATCGCGAACTTGACCGTAAGCCATCACAAATTCACCCAGCAAATTTTCGCCATCACCGAGCAGAATCACGTCAAAAAATTCGGCAAATGGCTCAGGATTTGCAGTCAAAACAGGGCCACCACCAAACACAAGTGGATGCGCGTTTTGTGCGATCGCGACTGGCGATCGGAATGTCGTTCGCTTCTAGCAAATTCAAAATATTGACGTAATCGAGTTCCCAAGACAGCGAAAAACCAAATAGTTCCGGCTCGTTCGGCAGCGATTCTTGCAGGTCGGTAAACAAACGGCTCACCTGCACATCCGATCTCATCGCCAATGTTGCCCAAACAATCTGATAGCCCAAACTGGTAATGCCAACGCTATATTCATTCGGAAACGCAAAAATCACCGGAACTGCATCCGGCGCGGCAACAGCAGGCGTAAACAAAAGCTGCTCAGCAGCAAAAACAGAAGACACGAAGGGCGATCGAAAAACACTGCCTTTAGGCTAACACTTCGACTAGCGTTTCGTCCTGTGTCAGAATTGCGACTGATTAGCTATGTAGATCACATTAGATCTTGTTGTAGGCAGTCAAAAAGCAGGTATGTTAAATAATTCTAAAGGTTCGATCGAGCATTTTATTGAAATTACAAATCATTTTGACGGCTTGGAAGCTACGCTCTTTTCTTACAGTCCCAGTTTTCGTACTTTGTATGTCGGGGATACAAAAAAGAATCTAGATATTTTCTAATGAGGTATTTTGAGGTTAAGTTTGTTCAAACTTCGACTAGATGGAGCTTTAGCAACCTCAATGTTAGGTATCAAAAAGGCATCAACGGGGGCTACAGATTCTCCGCTCAACATTGCTTCGATGCACTATGCCATCCCCCTCTTGTGGTTGAACTGTTGAATTATCAAGAGGTCATGGAAACTGAATCAATGCTTAAGAAGATAGTGATTGCCTCTCATTCAAGCTTCGCTGATTGTAAAAAATTGAGTGAGATAAACTTAATTAACGAAATTCCTCTGCTAGCGCGTGGAATGGCGTACCCATTTCGTTACGATCGTGGTAACAAAGTATTTTTTCTAGAGGTAATCACGATTCTTAAACGGAGATTTTTCTTAGCCTGTTATAACTGCCAATTTCTGCAATTTCCTCAAGTCGTTTTTGTAGAGCAACTCCAATTGACTAGAGAAGCAGAAAATTTAGTGCTAGCTTCAGAATCAGATGGATTTTCAATAAAGTTCACATCAATCGAGCTATACAGCGAGGCTGAGTTTACGAGCTATGTTTATGAGCGATACAAAAGATTTAGCGATCGGGAAATTTCCGGTATTAGAAAATCAATTCTTTCTGTCAGCGAGCTTTAAGCTTCACGTTTACTGGAAGAAAATTGCTCGCTTAACTACAGCGCATAAATCTCTTCGGACTCAGTTGGATGAATCCCGATCGTCTGCTGTAACTGCTCGTGAGTCACGCCTAACTTAATTGCAGCCGTTAAGGTTTGAATAATTTCGGCAGCGCGATCGCCCACCATATGAGCGCCCAAAACTTTGTCAGAATTGCGATCGACAATTAGCTTAATTTGTGCGGTTTCATCGGCAGATAAAGCGTGAAATAGCGGCTCAAATGAAGTGCGATAACATTCGATCGCGTCGCCAAATTTTTCGCGGGCTTGGTCTTCCGTCATGCCGATCGAAGCGGCTTCGGGACGGGCACAAATTGCGAAGGGAACGGTGTTGTAATCGATCGTTTGTGGTTGGCGAAACATCGTATCGATCGCGGCTTTTCCTTCAGCTTTGGCAACCGGAGTTAGCTGCAATCGATCAGTACAGTCGCCCACCGCAAAAATATTCGATTGCGAGGTACGGCTGAGTGAATCGACCGCGATCGCGCCTTCTTTCACTTCCACGCCAGCCGATTCTAAGCCGAGGTTTTCGAGATTGGGTTGACGACCGATCGCGCACAAAACCAGATCGGCGGTAATCATTTTGGGGCAGTTTTCACCGTCGATCGACACTCGAATCAAGTCGCCATCTTTTTCTAAAGCTTTGACTTTTGATCCGGTGATGAATTGAACGCCGCGATCGCTCATGCCCTGCTGTACAGCCGTTTGAATATCGAAATCAAAGCCGTCTAAAATGCGATCGTGTGCCTCGATAATCGTGACTTCAGTGCCTAAGTTACGAAGGACGCTGCCAAATTCTACGCCAATGTATCCACCGCCCATAATTGCAATTTCTGAGGCAATTTTTCCAGATCAAACATTTGATCGGAGATTAAAGCAAGGTTGATGCCGGGAATTTTGGGGCGAGTCGGTTTGCCGCCGACGGCAATCAGAATTTTGTCGGCTGTGACTTGGCGATCGCTCAACTTCACCGTATGCGGATCGACCAGAGTGGCGCGATCGATAAAGATTTCAATTCCCTGTTCTTTTAATTTCTCAAGCGAAGATTGGCTGAGTTTATGTAAATACTCGTGCATTGCTTTTGAAAAGTCTTGCCAATCAAAATCCGTTTGGCATTCACTCCAGCCATAGCGTTTTGAGGCAGCAAAATGACGCGGAAAATCCGAGGCGTAAACCATTAATCGTTTTGCGATACAGCCGCGATTCACGCAGGTTCCACCAAAGTCTTTAGACTCTGCGATCGCCACCTTCACGCCATATGAAGCCGCTCGTTTTGCGGCTGCAACGCCACCCGAACCGCCACCCATGATAAACAGATCGTAGTCAAACTTCGCCATCGATCGCCCCAGTTTGAATTAGTGAACATACAACAGCAGGGGCGCAAATGATATACGCCCCTGCTGGTTAAATCAACATAAAATCAAGCAAAAACTTCTAGTTGGAATCGGTAGTTGCACCAACGGGTGTTTTGCTATCTTTGTGGGGGTTGCTGTGAACTGTTTCGATCGCTTCGCCATCCACAAACGATCGCAGCATCCAGGCCATTTGCTCGTGAGCTTCCATCAGTCCGGTGAGGAAATCAGCGGTTCCTTCATCGTGAAATTCTTCAGAAGCAGTGTCGATGTGCTGACGCAAAGTGCGAATAATATGTTCGTGATCGCTTTGCAGACGCTTGATCATTTCGGTTGCCATTGGGATATCGCCGGGATGCTCTTGCAGCGAGGCAACTTCCACAAATTCACGCGCAGTTCCCAAGGGAAAGAAACCCAAAGCACGAGTGCGTTCCGCGATCGCATCAATGTTTTCCGACAGCGCTTGATATTGTTCTTCTAGCAGTTCATGGACAGAGCGGAACTGCGGACCAACCACGTCCCAATGATATTTTTTCGTTTTAATTTGCAGCAAATAGGTATTCGCCAAATCTTCGTTCAGCAGCTTGCAGACGCCTTCGCGCTGCTCGTCACTCAAACCAATATTGACAGGTCGCATGGGCATCTCTAAAAATCCCGTTTCTTTAACAAACTTCATTTATTAGTTGACCGAATTTCACCCCAGTTCGCCATCTATCAACTGAGAGATCATCGCCGCCAATTTTGCGGACAGAGTAACCCCTTTGGAAAGAGGCAGTCTGAGCGATTGAGCCTCAATTAGTAGATTCAAATCGTTTCCGTACCTCAGCGACCGCTTTAAGTAAGCTGCATTACAAATAGTGAGTGGTGAAGTCGGGTTGGTTGCCATGCAATTGTTGCTCCTCTTGCGATCAAACTCTGCCCCTCTACGGCCTTCGCAGTCACCACATAATGTCGAATTGAGAAGCATCATGCCCGAATAAAGGCAAAGATTTTTTCGCCTTGTACATAGCACAGTATCTATATAAATTCTAAATCTGCGTATTTATACGGTGCTATGCTGGAATAATCTTCACAAGTTTGTAAGTTTTGCATGAAACTCAGTGTAAACCCTACCTTTTTGGAGATAGAAGCGCAAAACAGCTACATGCCTTACCTAAAGTTTGTTAGGTGGCCTGGGTTCATCTCCACTAGGGTTACTGGTTCTTGAACGACTGAAGCGCGATCGCATCTTCGCACTCATGCCTCAGCGGGACTCTACCACAACAATTCACCTTACTGGAGTAACTTCACACCATGTCTATTTCTTCACTTGTCAAAAAGCTACCGACCACTGTAGCCAAAACAGCCGCTTGTTTATCTGCCGTTGGCGTCACTGCGATCGCGGTTGGCACTTCGCCTGCTCAAGCTTTGTCGCTCAGCAACGGTTCACTCACGCTTGATATCAATGACAGCAATGGTGCAATCAGCTCAGTGCTATTTGGCGGTAGCGAGTTCTACCAGCGAGGAGCTTTTGTTTCTAACTTCGGGTTTCAAAATGGAACCAACACATCGACTTTCGCAACAAATACTGCTTTTGGTTCTTCTGGTGTACCTGTGACGGTCACGAGCGGCAGCGGCTCTGCGACTGTCAACGGCAGCTTCACTGGCGGCGGAGCCAATATTAGCTTTAGTCGTGTTTATTCACTGGTTCCTGGCCTCAACGTCATCCGGACGATTACTACATTCGTGAACAACGGTGCAGATACGACTTTGAGCGCTTTTGATACGTTTGATCCCGATCAAGGGCTTGACAAGGGCACTGGCTTTGGGACGTTCAATGATGTTCTAACCCTGGTGACGAACGCAGGTTTGGCAAAAGTTGGTCAGGCCACTGAGTCTGGTGGACTGAGCGTTGTGATCGGTTCACTCAACCCTGCGACCATTGCTTCTGGAAATCCCTTTCAAATCGGTGACGGTTTCGATTTGAACGCCTTCTTCGATGCTCCGTTCGATGACAATGGATCGTTCGCTGACTCCGGTACGCATATTGGTCTTCGGAGCGTACTGACTGCTGGAAGCTCGCTTTCCTTCGCCTACGATCAAGCCTTTGGCCTAACGAGCGAGGCTGCTCAAGCTGAGTTTATTGCAGCCAATGGGGGTGCTACTCCTGTTCCTACCCCGGCGCTGTTGCCAGGATTGATTGGCGTGAGTCTGAGCATCTTGCGGAAGCGCAAGGCGGAAGCGGCTGAGCAATCCGCAGAAGTCTAAGGTTAGTTTTACCCTTACTTTCTCCATGATTAGGGCTGCGCTTCATCTGAAAGCGCAGCTTGTTTTACTGGCTAAAAACACCCAAAAATCGC
>JAAUTJ010000286.1 GCA_012031475.1 Leptolyngbyaceae cyanobacterium SM1_3_5
AGCGATCGTGAGGATAGTGCCACAGAAACATACCGCCTGTTGGGGTGTCGAGTGTCGGGTGTCAGGTGTCGGCTAAACAGCCGATCCCCGTCCCCTGACACCTGACACCCAAACAGGTAAGGGTGCAAAGGTGCGGTAAGAGCGCACCAGCAGCATCGAGAGGTGCTGGCTCGGTAAACCCCGGTGGGGAGTAAGGTTGAAGGAACAAGGGTTGGTCGTTTGCCTGTTCCGAGCAGGGAAGCAATGCTTTTCCTGTGCATCCGCTAGAGGCATCTGGTGACAGATGTTCGAGATAGATAACTGCCCTGACATTGAGGCGACTTGGTGTTGGAACAGAACCCGGCTTATGTCCGCCTCTTTCCACTTTTAATTCGATCGAATCCTTGCGATCGAAGATTTGCGATCGAACTTAACTCGACTCTGACAGACAAACTACGAATTAGAAATGCAGGATTTTCGTCGCCAAAAGCAGCTTGGGCAGTTTGTCCAGAAGCTGGGACTGTCGGACACGGCTCGAATTAACTGGAGCCTGCTCGATCGCGCCCTGACCCACGCCACTTTTTCAAGCGAAGCCAACTACGAAGAACTGGAGTTTGTCGGGGATGCGGTCGTCAAGCTGACCGCTGCCGAATTTTTGCTAAAAACTTATCCGGATGCCAAAGCCGGAGAGCTATCGGCCATTCGCGCCATCTTGGTGAGCGATCGCATCTTGGCAAGAATCGCGGATTCCTACGGACTCGATCGCTATTTGCAGATGGCGAACAGCGCGATCGCTGACCCGACCGGGCAAGAGACGCGATCGGCGGCGGCGTTTGAAGCGGTTTTGGCAGCGTTGTTCATGAGTACTCAGAATTTATCGCTGATTCATCCTTGGCTGGATGGACAGTTTGCGCCGATCGCGGAAGTGGTTCGCAACGACCCCGCCCGCCAAAACTACAAAGGAGCGCTGCAAGAATGGGCGGGCGCACATTTCAAAGCCGCACCGGAATATCGGCTGGAAGAAGTCAACCAAATTCACAACGATGCAGAGCGCTTTCGAGCAGAAGTGTGGCTTCAGGGGCGATCGTTGGGCAGCGGCAGCGGCGCGTCGAAGAAAGCTGCCGAACAAGCCGCCGCGCAAGCCGCCTACCTGAAACTGCTGGCTGAAGCGGGATAGCGGGTGTCCATGTTGCCTGTGAAGCTGGCCGTGTTGGGCGTGGGTCGCTGGGGCGTTCATCTGCTGCGAAACTTTCTGGCCCATCCGCAAGCCCAAGTCGTAGCGATCGCTGACCCCAACGCCGATCGCCTCCAGACGGTCGCCAACGCCTTCCAGCTTGATGCCACCGTGCAGCGATCGATCGATTGGCAGCAGGTGCTTCACCGTTCGGATTTGGAAGCGGTGGCGATTGTCACGCCTGCCAGCCTGCACGAATCGCTGATTGAAACGGCTCTAAAGCAAAACCTGCATGTGCTGGCCGAGAAGCCGCTGACGCTGAATCCCCAGTCGGCAAGGCGGCTGTGTGAATTGAGCGATCGCCAGCAGCGGCAGCTTGTGGTCGATCACACTTATCTGTTTCATCCGGCCATCCAGCAAGGGCGATCGCAAATTTCCCAGCTTGGCCGCTTGCGCTATGGCTATGCAACGCGAACTCATCCCGACCCGATTCGGCCAGATGTGGATGTGATTTGGGATTTGGCGATTCACGATTTGAGTATTTTGAATTTTTTGGCTGCGATCGCGCCCCATTCGCGTTCAGGCACAGGCGCAAAGCTGGCTGACGACCCGCGCCGACCTCGCCTGGGTGAAGCTGGAATATCCAGGCGGCTTTGTGGCAACGCTGCACTTGTGCTGGGGCAATCCCGATAAACAGCGGCGGTTGGGAATTGTGGGCGATCGCGGTACGCTGATTTTTGACGAACTGCATCCGGCTGTGTTGCGCTGGCTGCCGATCGAAAGCGATGCGATCTCACTCTGCTTCGATTCAACCGAACCGCTCTCGCAGATGTGCGATCACTTCCTCACCTGCCTTCAGCACAACCAGCCTTCGCCGCTTTCGTCCGGCTGGACGGGCGCGGAACTCGTCCAAATTCTGGCCGCACTGACGACCTCACTTCAACAGGGCGGAGCGTGGGTTGCCATTGAAAAAGCGCATAATTGAAGCGCAAGGGGGCGATCGCTAAACCGTCCACTCCGTCTGAATTTTGCGGCTTCAGGTCCAAGGGAGAGAAGAGCGATCGCGCTGAGAATTTGTAGCAGATACAAAATTGCGATTCGACTCCTCAGTTCTGCGGCACGTTCAACGACTGAGAATTTTGTGCCGCAGAAGCTCCCCAAATCGGCAACTGCTCGATCGCCCGCAGCGTCAAATCAACATACATTACGTCATCTTGAATCCGCTCTTCGCCAAAATAGCCCTGCCCGCCATCGTGTTTGTGATTTCCGGTTCGCACCGCTTCATATTCTCCCGATCGCACCGCCTGATTGAACGGTGAGCCGACCACCCAAGCCCAGCGAGACGGAAAAATCCAGCCGAGATCATCAATCCCGTCGCGATCGCCTCCAGATGATAAACCTGGTTCGCCTCGTCAAACCCTCGCGTTCCCGAAAACACACCGCCCACCGAAATAACGGTAAGCTGCGGCGGATTAATCCACTCGCGCAGATAGGGAGCCGCCCCCAGCGCCACCTGCGCCCCGCCGCTCGTTCCCACCAGCACAATGTTCATCCGGCTGAGCTGCACTTCCCCCAGCGGATGCGTGGCATTCATGCGATCGACAATTGCCGTTGCAATGCCCTGGTTGTAAACCGTGCCGTAGCGATCGTCGCCCGAAAGCGCAAACCGCCACAGGTTGCGAATTTTGACATACAGGCTGGCAATTTCCTGAGTTTGCTGACCGCGCTCCGCAAATCTCTGGAGCGGCTCAAACCACCTGCGCCCGACCAAATCCTGATTCGCTGCCGAATAGGGAAACACATCGCTGACTGTCACGCAGTTTGGATATTGCTCCACCAGTCGATCGAGAAAATAGCTTTCCCCCTCGGTCAACTGGTCAGTCGAAAAATCTCCAACCCCTGGCAAAAAGACAATATAGCAGTCAATCTTCTGACCATCAGGGCGATCGAGCAGTAGCGTTTGCGGACGACCCAGCACGTCCAGCCCCAGCCGCTCCGCTTCTTCACTTAGCCACCAAACCAGCGTTCCCACCGGAGCCGTTGTTCCCCAAACCAGCAGCACCAGTCCCGCCGTTCCCACCAGCCGCAAACTGCCGCCGCGCAATTCGCGCCAAAGTTGTCCGAGTCGATCGATCATGGTGTTAGAGGCGCTGTTAGAGACGCGAGATCTCGCGTCTGTACGGGAATGTTAGAGATCTCGCGTTTGTACGGAAATGTTAGAGATCTCGCGTTTGTACGGGAGCATCTGCCTTTTGTCAGGTGTGATCGCAATTGATCACATCGTATTGTGAGAAGCGCTGTCATCGATCGCGAGGAATAGTTTTGTCTGGCAATCCTCCCTCTCTGATGCAGACGCTCAGACGTGCCTTGTCCCTGGACGCGCATTTTTACGAGTACACGCTCAACACACCGCGTACTCGACGGCAGGCACGGACGATCGTGCTGCTATCCGCGCTGTCCTATGGTTTGGGAAATGCGCTGATTTTGCTGATCAACCGTGCCCCGCTGTGGCTTTTTCTGCTGGGCGTGGTGCTGGTGGCGATCGCAGTTGTGGCAGGCTATTACTTTTGGACGCTGACCATTTGGCTGATCGGCCAGCAGCTTAAGCGCTATCGCCTCACCTACAGCGATTTGCTCGTGCCGATCGGTTTCGCCTATGCGCCGCAAGTCCTGAGTTTTTTGACGCTGATTCCACTTTTGGGTCGCCCGATCGATCTGGGGCTGGCCGCCTGGACGCTGCTGACGATCATCGTTGCCGTCCGCCAAGGACTCGACATCCACACCCGCTGGGCAGTCGCGATCGCCCTAATCGGCTGGATTCCGGTGCAGACGGCGATCGGGTCGGTGCAGGTGTTGTTGCAGGTGTTGATCGAGGCGACGAGTTAGACGCGGTAGGATTGATTCAGTCGCAAATTGGTTTGATTGGCCGCACTATTCAAACCAGGAAAAATCAAACCGGGAAAAACGCATTTGAGCGGGGTGCTGTCATGAAGTCTTCCGTGAAATCTTCGGCCAAGCTCGATCGCAGTTGGGATATCGCGCTGCTGCCCGGACTGAGTGAGGCAGATCAGGCAAAGCTGAGGCAGTGTGGCATTCAAACGACGCAGGATTTGCTGAAGCACGGGCGATCGATCGATCGTCGTCAAGCCCTCGCCACGCGCCTGCAAATTCATGTGCAGCACGTCAACAAGTGGGTCGCTTTGGCCGATTTAGCTCGCGTTCCCGCTGTTGGCTGTCAGCACTGCGGTTTGCTGCTTCACGCCGGAATCGGTTCGCCTCACCAGCTTGCCCAAACGCCACTGCCGCGACTGCATCAGCAAATTTTGAAACTGCAAATTGCCACGCTGCAACGTCGCGATCTCTGTCCCAGTTTGGGCGAGGTCAATCGCTGGATTGAGCAGGCCAAGCGGATCGCTACCGTTCCCCTCTGCGCTTCGCGATCGCACTGACAGGCAGTCGATACATCGCTAAGATCAGGCGATCGAGAGAGGCTGATTTTTCCATCTCTCGACAACATAAACAGGCATCGCGCCAGCATTCATAAGCAGCATTCATAAGCAGCATTCATCAATGGAAATTACGTCTAAATTCACGACGCAACTGCGCGTCCGGCACTACGAAATGGATGCGCTGGGGCATGTCAACAACGCGGTCTATCAGCACTATCTGGAACAAGCGGCGATCGAACATTCCGAGCAGGTCGGCTTCACGCTCGATCGCTACGAAGAATTGGGCGGTGCGTTTGTCCTGCGGCGCATGGCGATCGAGTATCTGCGTCCAGCTGTGGCGGGCGACAGGCTCACCGTTGCAACCTGGCTGGAAAATATGCGCGGCACAAGAGTCACGCGCCACTATGAAATTTATGGAAAAGATCAAGCACTGCTTGTAACGGCAGAAGCTTTATGGGTTTGGGTCGATCGAACTTCGATGCGCCCACGCCCGATTCCTGCTGATTTATCTCACGCATTTAACGCCCTTCAACAAACTGAAATTACGGCTTAACCAAAATGCAACACGAATCCATCACCACCAACGGCATCAAACTTCATTACGTGACGGAAGGCGAAGGATCGCTGATCATCTTTCTGCATGGCTTTCCAGAATTTTGGTATTCCTGGCGCAAACAAATTCCCGCTTTTTCAACGGATCATAAGGTCGTTGCGCCGGATTTGCGCGGCTATAACGACAGCGACAAACCTGGCAATCAATCTGCCTATGTGATGGCGGAATTGGTGCAGGATGTGAAGGGATTAATTGAAGGGTTGGGATACGATCGCTGCATCCTGGTCGGCCATGATTGGGGCGGCGCGATCGCCTGGAATTTCGCCTATTCCTATCCGCAAATGCTCGAAAAGTTAATTATTTTGAATCTGCCGCATCCGGCTCGATTTGGACAGGGATTGTTAACGCCGCAGCAGCTTTTAAAAAGTTCTTACATCTTCTTTTTCCAACTTCCGGTTCTGCCGGAATTGCTGTTGCAGGCGAATCATTATGCGGCGATCGAAACGGCTTTCAAAGGCATGGCTGTAGACAAATCTGCGATTACTCAAAGCGATATTGACGCTTACAAAGCTGCCGCTGCCAAGCCCGGAGCGCTCACCGCCATGCTCAACTACTACCGCAACATTTTGTCGCAGGGCATGGTGTCGCAAGACTGGAGCGTCCTAGAAGTGCCGACGCTGATGATTTGGGGTGAAGAAGATACCGCGCTGGGCAAAGAGTTGAGCTACGGTACGGAAAAGTATGTACGCAATTTTCGCATCCGCTACATTTCCCAGTGCAGCCATTGGGTGCAGCAGGAACAGCCGGATTTGGTGAATCAGTACATTCGCGAGTTTATTGAAGGGCGAATTTAGGAGGCGGAAACCGGATCGGGAAAGATCGATCGCAAATCCGGCTGCTGCCAAGCCTGCCCGTCGAGCGCCATCTGCTCAATCAGGCTAGCAAGACGCAGCGCTTTCAGGGCTTGTTCGCCGCCGACCGAGGGCTGATTGCCGCCGCGCACACAACTGACAAAATGCTCAAGTTCGGCGTGCAGCGGCTCAATGTTGCTGGTCGAGACTTTTTCGATCAGGCCATCTTGCCGATACAGCACTTGGCCGTAGTCAGTGCGGTAGTTTGCGGTGGTTTGACGGTGAATCAGAATTTCGTGGTTGAGAAAATCGGCTTCGGTCAGCGAGTTTTTGCAGTGGGCGGCGATGCGGCGGATTTTGCGATGGGTGACTTTGCTGGCGGTTAGGGTGGCGACGATGCCGTTGGCAAAGCCTAAAGTTGCCGTCACTATGAGATAGC
>JAAUTJ010000287.1 GCA_012031475.1 Leptolyngbyaceae cyanobacterium SM1_3_5
CCTCTGGCTGTTTGGAAATGTTGTAACAAGGTTTTGGGAAATCGCCTGTAATTCGGGCGTCAACTCGTTCAAGTTGGTGCCGGATTTCAGGCGCTTGCCGATCTGCAGCAAATGCGGTTCCAAATAATTTATGGCTGCCCTGACAAAAAATTAAAAACTGTATTACCAGCTTATAAAGCAGTTTTTCTTGGTCGGGATGCGAGGGGGGGCAGGACGCGATCGCCTGAGTCGGAATTGCGATCGCGCTTGCGGTGGCGACGCGCCCAGTGATTGCGGTAGAGCAGTTCGAGTTCGTTGCCGGACGAGCGAAAAATTTTGGCCTGTCCGTAGACGAAGCTTTGAAATAAGCGGTAGAAAGCGAGTGAGACGATCGCCACGATCAAGCCGCTTGCGGTACTGATCAGCGCTTCGGAGATGCCCAGCGTGACACCTGCGGTCGAGGACGTTCCCAGATCGCCCAGTCGGACTGAACTGAGTGAGGAAATCAGGCCGAGGACGGTTCCCAGCAGGCCGAGCAACGGAGAAATGGCGATCGTGGTTTCGAGAACTTTGTCGCCTCGATGCATCGCGGTGAGTTCTTCATCTGCACTCGCTTCCAGGGCAAGCTGAAACACTTCTGGCTCTGGATCTTCTAGCTCCAAGGCGGAATGGAGGAAGCGTCCGACAGGCTGATCGCTCGATTTGCGCGAAATTTCGGTTGCGACCTGCCAATCGTTGCGGGCAGCATCGATCACTCGTCCGGCGATCGCTCGCTGGCGACTGAGAATTCGCCACCAGAACCACAAGCGCTCGATGATCGTGCCCAGCGTCAAAATTGACAGAATCAGCAGCGGCCCCATGGCAATGCCACCCTGCTGAAACGCTTCAGTAATATTCATGTTCTACGTTCCTCACTTCGCTCACGTCCCTTTCCCAAGGCATTTCAATTTTAAGGACTTAATACCCCGCCCGACGCATCATTTCCGGTTCGATTTGTTCAACTTGTTACTTCTAGCCCAGTTCGAGCAGCGCGATCCCGTTCTACAAGCGCAAGCGATCGACTCGCCTGCCTCTTCATCTGCTGCTGATCTCGACAATCCGAGCCATCGAAAGTTCCTTCAGCAAGAAACGCAGGGCGATCGACGGACACTCAATCCTCACGCACACCCTCTAACTTCTTGCCTGGAAAAAGCACCTGCATCACCTGAGTCAGCGATTGACCGTGCCGCTCATGCACAAAGATCAGCGGCAGCAGGGCAACCAGTCGCACCACGCTCGATAGCGCGAAGAGTCCGGGCAAGCCGCCGTAGTCCGCAAACTGGGTCAGCAAGCCGCCCGCCGTTGTGCCGATCGCTCCGCTCACGCCTGCCACTGCTGCGGCGATCGCAAAAAGCTGGACCTGATTGCGGCTCGGAGCCACGCCGATTTGCAGATTGTTGCTGCACAGATCGATCGCCGCCCAAGTGCCGCCCGTGAACAGATGCAGGGCGGGCAACCACAGCCACAGCGACCAAGCGTTTGTACTCGTGCCCAGCCATAGCAGCGGCGTAATCGCGACCAGAATGCCGCTGAGCAGAAGGAGCGGACGGTTGCCGACGCGATCGGCAATGCGCCCCCAAGCCACCAGCATGATCAGGTTTGCGCCTGCGGCGAGGCTGTTGTAGAGCGTTACCCAGCGAATATCAAGACTGAGATTGTCGAGCAGGTAAAGATTAAAAAAGGGAGCGCTCAGGTTGACGGCGAACATCCAAACGCCGATGTAGAGCAAAAATCTCAGGAAGTTTGCGTCTTTGAAAACATCAAGCCAGACAGAAGAATTTAACGACTCGGCGGGTTCTGCCTGGTTGAGAACTTGATGCTGCACCTGCGGGTTGACATCCACCATGAAAAACTGAAAGCCCAGGCTGATGATTCCTGCCACAATGCCCAGCAGCAAAATCATTCCGTATCCGGCAATGCTGCCGCCGCCCCAGGCCGACACCAGCCAGCCCAAAATCGGCACGGATAACAAATTCGTGAGGCTGGCAGCACTGTTGCGGATGCCAAAATAGCGACCGCGCAGGCGACGGGGAACAAGAACCGCTAGCCAGCTTAGCCAAGCCGCACTGCCAAATGCGCCCAAAAAATGCGTGACAAAGACGATCGCCAGCGTCCAGTTAACAAGCTGATGCGTTTCGACTTGGCCCCAGCTAAATAGGGCGATCGCGCCCACCAAAATCAGCCACAGCAGTCGCGAGGGACCATACACCCACAGGCAGTAGTAGTGGCGGCTGGTCGAGCGTTCTGAAAAATAAGCGCCGATCGGCTGCAACAGATTTGCCAGCATCGGAATGGATGCGAGCATTCCAATTTCGACAGGAGTGGCGTGGAGTTCGACCAAAAAGTTGCTCAGCAACACACCGCCCGCAATGTTTGAGAACACGGTGGCAAACACGCCGTCTAGGGTTGAAGCGCGGAGGCTGGTGCGAATGGCGGCTTTAGAAATTTCGGGACTCAGAGTTCCGGCAGGCGGATTGGAAGCTGGAGGAGCGATCGCGCTACTTTTCGTCGAAATCACGTCAGCGGGCAAAACATCCATGCTCATGCTTCAAAAATTTGGCGTGGCGGCATCGCCTCAAGCTGGCCTCGCACCAGCTTCAGCCCCACAAGCTTTGGGATTGAGCTATGCAAACTATAGACAAAGCAAGGTATTGACCCCTATCTAGTCTACTCACCTAGGCGACCCTTGCAGCATAAATGGCGATCGCTGGATTTCACACCTGTCTATTGAAAGGGATGTGGCTTGTATTCGTTGAACTTTGAGTGATGTTGGCAGGAACGGCTAAGTTCAAGCGGACTGATTGCGCTCAAGACATGATCACGAGGCGGCTTTGGCCGTTGCATCATCAGAGGGGTCATCCACGTGAATTGCGAACGTCAGAACCGTTTCATCGACGCCTTTGAGTTCCAGCGGGCTGAACTTGGTGATCGTGTCCTGATCGAGATAGTCGGCAACCGCAGCAGAAACCAGGATACAGCTTGGTTCCGCCGCTTCCTGGATGCGAGCCGCAATATTGACGCTGGGACCGATCGCCGTGTAGTCGGCGCGTTCTGGTCCGCCAAACATGCCCACCACTGCGGTTCCTTGATGAATGCCGCAGCGAAACTGGACGCGCTCAATGCCCAGCTTTGCCCAGCGATCGTTGAGTCGATCGAGGGCGCGATACATTTGACGAGCGGCGGCGATGGCGCGGCGGACTTGCTCGTTGGGACTGGTCTCTTCGGGTGCGCCAAAGATGGCTAAAATTGCATCGCCCATGAACTTATCGACCGTGCCGCCCTGCTCGAAGATAGCGTGGGTCATTTCAGCGAGATATTCGTTGAGCAGTTCGGCCACCCGGCGCGATCGCAAGGTGTTTGATAGCTGCGTGAAGCCAATGATGTCGCTAAATAAAATCGTCACCATGCGCGGTTCCGGGCGCAAATCGAGCGAAAGTTCGCCTTTGGCAGCTTTTTCCACCAGCGAGGGCGGCAAAAATCGCTTCAGAATTGATTCGGTGAGATAGGTGTTGAGTTCAGCGACGCGGCGTTCGTTGGCTTTAAGCGCGAGCAGATTGCGGACTTCGGCCAAGAGTTCGCGATCGTTAAACGGCTTCGACAGATACGCATCTGCGCCTTGCTCCACACCTTCGAGTCGAGTGTCCTCGTCGGCCTTGGCGGTCAGCAGCACGATCGGCGTTCCCTGAGTCGTTTTATCTTGCCGCAGCATTTGGATCATCTCCATGCCCGACACTCCTGGCATCATCAGGTCGGTGATGATCAGTTGCGGATGCTGCGACTGAGCAAGGTTAAAGCCTTCTGCACCGTTGCGGGCGGTCAAGATCTGATAGCCCTGCTGCTGCAAAATGCTAGCGACGTAGTTACGCAGATCCGTATTGTCGTCCACCACAAGAATGAGGGCGCTAGTGTGGCTCAGCGGCGTAGCAGGTGAAAGAATCGCAGGTACACTGTCGGGCACAACCTCAGAAGACTCGGATTCAATGTCGGCCAGTTCGATCGCGGCTCGGCTGCGCTCGGTTTCAGCAGGCACTTCGATCACCTGCTCGACGGGCAAATGGGCAATTCCGGTTTGCAGCCAGACCGTAAAAATTGTGCCTTTGCCGTAAGCCGATTCGACAGAAACCTTGCCCCCGTGCAGTTCCACCAGTTCCTTGACGAGTGCCAGCCCCAAGCCGCTGCCTTCAAAGCTGCGATTGGTCGAGCCGTCTGCTTGCCGGAAGCGCTCAAACAAATAGGGAATTTGGTCGGGCAAAATGCCGATTCCCGTGTCTTTCACTTGAATCAGGCAGTGTTCGCCTGCGGGACGCACTGTCACGATGATGCTGCCGCCTGCTTGCGTAAATTTCATCGCGTTCGAGAGCAGGTTGTAGATCACCTTGTCGAATTTTTCCAAGTCCAGGTAGACGGTTGGCGCATCGATCAGTTCAGTCGAGAGCGCAATCTGCTTTTTCTCGCAATAGTGCTGAAATGAATCGACCACCTGGGAAACAAATTCCACCAGGTTCGTCGGGCGGAAACTGGGCTGCATCCGACCTGCATCCAGCCGCTGCAAGTCCAACAGCTGATTGACCAGACGCAGCAGACGGCGCGAATTCCGCAGGGCGATCACCGACTGATCGTGGGTGAGTCCTTGTCCCTGAGCGACTGCCGACTCCAAGGGACCGATCGTCAAGGTCAGCGGGGTGCGAAATTCGTGCGAGACGTTTTGGAAAAACTCGGTTTTTTGGCGATCGAGTTCCAAAAGCTGCTCGGCTTGCTGGCGCGTTTTTTGATAGAGGCGCGATTGCTGCACGGCGATCGCCGCCTGTGCCGCGACTGCCTGCGCCAGTTCGATTTCTTCGGGCTGCCAGTGGCGCGACTGATGCGTTTCGCGCAGCGAAATACTGCCAATGATTTTGCCATCCGAGAGCAGCGGCACCACCAGCAGCGCACGAGCGGTCGATCGCAGCGGCAAATCCTGCACGTTCATTTCCGGATGGATGCTCAAGTCATCAATGATCACGGGAAACTGCGTCGCCAAAAGCTGCTGCGAAACCGGATTGCCTTCGATCGGCACTCGCGACTGCGGCAACCGCTGCGGGCGTTGCGCGACCTGATCATCATGCGAGTAGCTGCCGATTTCCGAGTTCCAGCCGTGCCAGTCTAAGGGCAAAATGTCTTGTTGGCTGGCGTCATACAGGCCGACACACTGAACAAACTCATCGTCTTCTGTCCACAAAGACAGGGCACAGCCGTCTGCGTGGAGGGCTTGGCAGAGCTTTTGAGTAATCGCAGCGAAAATATGTTGGGGGTCAAGGCTCGATCGAATCGCCGTTGTGATTGTGTTCACCAAGGCTTCTCGCTTCGCCAGGGCTTGTACGCGCTCATAGGTGCGAGCCTGCGAAAGCGCGAGGGCGGCTTGGTCAGCCACGAGCTTAACTAGCTGCACATCATGCGATTCCCAGGTGCGGAGGCTGTACTGATGCAGCGCGATCACGGCCATCAGTTCTTGCTGGCAGATCAGCGGCACGACCAGGCTCGATCGAATCTGGGCAGCTTGGTAGGCCGAAAGGCGATCGCCCTGCTCGGAAGCAGCCACCTCTTGCTCAATGTTGTTGATGACGTGAATTTCTTGCGTTTCCCAAATCGTGTTCGCCAGCGTCCCGATCGTCTGAGTCGATCGCACTTCGGCAGGCGTTGCCGCCGCTTCAGCCGACTTTGGGGCAGTATAGACAAACCATTCTGGCTCGGTGTTGGCTTCTTGGGCGGGCTTGAGCAAGCAGCAATCGACTTCGAGCGTTTGGCCGACAGTGGTGGCGATCGTCTGCAAAATTTCGCGATAGCTCAGCGCACTGCGAATCGTGCTGGTAATGTCGTTGAGCAGCGATTCTTGGCGCAGAGTCCGGCGGAGTTGTTGCGTTTGCGTTTTGAGGACGTGATGCGCGGCGGCAGCTTGGCGGACAACGGCTTTTAGCTCTTCGTCGTCCCAAGGCTTGGTGACGTATTTGAAAACTTTTCCGGCGTTGATCGCTTCCACCAATCTTCAACGTCGGTGTAGCCCGTCAAAATAATCCGGATGATGTTGGGATACTTGGTGGCTGTCAGCCCCAAGAACTCCGTCCCGCTCATGGAGGGCATCCGCTGGTCAGAGATGATGACGGCAACTTCACCTTCTTGCTCTAGCACTTCCAGCGCGGCAGGACCGCTTTCTGCCCGCAGCACTTTGAACTCGCGATGAAAGGTGCGATAGAGCAAATCGAGGTTGTCGGGTTCGTCGTCAACAACCAAAAGTTTAGGCTTAGGCTTATTGTTAACTGGGGATGTCATGCACCGCGCTCCTGCCTGACGGCAGTTGAATATAAGATTTTTCGCCGAACTGAATGTTGCCCAGCCGATCGCGCGATCGTGCCAAGCACAGCGTCTT
>JAAUTJ010000288.1 GCA_012031475.1 Leptolyngbyaceae cyanobacterium SM1_3_5
TCTACCGGGAATAGGTGATGCGCCACCGGGGGATGGGTGAGTCATGGGTCGATCGCGCCGCCACACCCTCTTTTATTACAATCGACGAAGAACCGTATCGAAAGGAAAGTGCGATGTCTGCCGCAGCCTCGATCGAAAAACTGCAAAAGCGCTTTGGAAACGTCGAAGCCGTCAAAGACGTTTCGCTGCGAGTCGAACCTGGCGAAATCTTCGGCCTGTTGGGACCAAACGGAGCCGGAAAGACCACTACCTTGCGCTGCCTTTGCACCCTGTCCACACCCGACAGCGGCTCGATCGAAGTGTCGGGAATCTCCGTTCTGGAAAACCCCAAGCTGGCGCGGCAGCGATTAGGCTATGTGGCGCAAGAAGTCGCGCTCGACAAGGTGCTGACCGGACGCGAACTGCTTCAGCTTCAGGCCGCGCTCTATCATCTGCCGAAGCAGTTTGGAGCCGATCGCATCGCCAAAATGATCGCCCTGCTCGGCCTCGAAGACTGGGCAGACAAACGCAGCGGCACATACTCCGGCGGCATCCGCAACGGCTCGATCTGGCGATGGGTCTGCTGCACCAGCCGGATGTTTTGGTGTTGGATGAGCCGACAGTGGGGCTGGATATCGAAAGTCGATCGGCCATCTGGGATTTTCTACGGCAGCTAAAAGCCAGCGGAACCGCCGTTTTACTCACCAGCCACTATTTAGAAGAAGTCGATGCGCTGGCCGATCGCGTCGCGATCATCGATAACGGCATGGTGATCGCAGCCGGAACGCCTTCGGAATTGAAGGATCGGGTGGGAGGCGATCGCGTCACGCTCCGTATTCGCGAATTTACTTCGATCGAAGAAGCCAACCAAGCCAGCACGATGCTTGCGGCCTTTCCGTTTGTGCAGGAAGTGATCGTCAACAGCGCACAAGGCAACTCGCTAAATCTGGTTGTCACCTCCCAAAGCGATGCGCTCCTCACCATCCAGCAAGCCCTCAAAGAAGCCGGACTTCCGACTTTCGGCATCTCACAATCGCGCCCCAGCCTGGATGACGTTTACCTTGCCGCAACCGGGAAAACGCTAAACGATGCGGAACTGGCGGCGGCGGGCAGTCGCGATCCCAAGGCGGAACGCAAGCAAAATATGCGCTAGGGCGATCGATGCCACTCCCCGAAATTTCCGCCCCGCTTGCCGTCAGCCTCGGAGCGATCCCCGGTGCGCTGAGCCGCTACTACTTGGGTTTATTCCTGACTCGCAAGCTGGGATCGCATTTTCCGTTTGGAACATTCGCCGTGAATCTGTCGGGATCGCTGCTAATGGGGATCGTGGCGACAGCGGCGATCGAACACGCGATCCCCGCTCATCTGCAACTCTCGATCGCCACTGGATTTCTCGGCTCCTACACGACTTTTTCCACCTACGCGCTCGATACGGTAAACCTTTGGCAATCCAACAAATCCGCCGCGCTGTTTTACAGCCTGGGCAGCATTGGATTTGGACTGTTGGGATTGGGGTTGGGCGTAATGCTGGTGCGGCGGCTGTGAGGGCAATTAGTTGTGAGGGCAATTAGTTGTGAGGGCGGCAGTTGCAATTAGTTTGGGGGCGATCGCAGGCGCATTGAGCCGCTACTTTGTGGCGATCGCGCTGCAAACTTGGCTGGGATCAGGCTTTCCGTTTGGAACGCTGTTTGTGAATTTGTCAGGCGCATTTGCGATGGGCTGGTTTTCGAGCTTGTCGATCGCGGTGCGATCGCCGGAAGTCCGCCTCCTGATTGCCACTGGATTTCTTGGGTCTTACACCACTTTTTCAACTTACGAGCTTGATGCAGCGAACTTACTTGCCCTTCGACAGTGGCAAGCTGCCGCGCTGTATTGGCTGGGAAGCGCGATTTTGGGAGTTGTGGCGCTTCTAGGCGGCAGGCTGCTAGCGGGCAAAAAATCGCCAGATTGAAGCAGATTTCTACAAGATGGAGTGAAGTAGGATACCAAATTTGGATAGATTTGAATTTATCCCTGCGTCACTTTTTTGTCATTATTCCTCTGCAATGAACGCCGAAGAACTGCTCGAACGGTATGCTGCGGGCGATCGCAATTTTCGCAACGCGGATTTACGCTTTGCCAAACTCACAGGCGCAATTTTGAATGACATCGACCTCAGTGGCGCGATGCTCGAAATCGCCGGACTCAACAACGTCACTTTGCACAACGCCACCCTCAGAGGCGCAATGCTGGCCGGAGCCAATCTTATTAATGCCGACTTAACCGGGGCAGATTTGTCAGAAGCCGATCTGAGCGCGGCGATTTTGATGAGAGCCAAGTTGGACAACGCCAAATTTAAGGGGACGAATTTACGCTGGGCTTCGCTGGTGAATGCGACACCTACGGATGTCAATTTGCTGGATGCGCTGCTCGATCGAACCATCCTACCTTGCGGTTCACCTTCCAGTGTGCAAACTTGAGCGATCGCATTACCAGCAAATGCAGTAACTTAAAGAGCAACGAGATTGAGAGGGGAACATGTCGCCAGAATTTCATGATGAACTGTCACTTGCCGATCGCGCCGTTGCGCTGGGCGAACAAGCCATGCAGCAAGGAATCATCCCCAGTTTTGTCGTGCGCCACTTCCCAGACAGCCGCCAGTTCTTGCTCCCCGACGACACTGCTGAACCGATGACCCCAGAGGAAGCTTATTTGAAGTTTAAGAAAATGCTAGGGCAGATTTAGAGGTTAGAGTAGTTCACCAAAGAAACTTTGCCTAGTTCGAGAGGTCTCAGAAACCGAGTTCCTTAAAGAAACCCGGTTTCTACCTGCCTAACCCTGCTCCTGCGAAGCGTTGCCTGCGGGTTCCGGCGACATCGGGCGGCGATCGTATGGCATGGGAATGTATTGGACGCTGGGTCGTCCGCCTCTGGGCTGTGGGAAGAGATCCATCAGTTGATAGATCGGCTTTGGCAGGCCAACGGTGATCGGCAAGCCTAGCTCCTTGGCTTCTTCCACCATGATCGGATAGTCGTGCGTGACGCGGCCTGTGGTCAGCGCGTCGATGATCGAATCGACTTTTTCCGGCGCGACTTTTGGCTTGGGAACAACATCCAGCAAGAGAGTTCGCACGAATTTCTGCACCTGATCGATCGCCTTCTTGGACAAATCGGCCATGATCAGCGTTTGGTCGTCTACTTCCGCGATCGGTTTGTCCTGCACGACGCGCAAAATGCTAGCCGCCGCGAAATTTCCCAGTTGGGGATCGACGGGTCCCAAAACCGCATTTTCATCCATGACGATTTCATCCGCTGCCAAGGCGAGCATGGTGCCGCCGCTCATCGCGTAGTGCGGCACAAAAACCGTCACTTTGGCGGGGTGACGAATCAGGGCGTGGCAATTTGCTCGGTCGCCAGCACCAAACCGCCGGGAGTGTGCAGGATCAGATCGATCGGCACATCGTCGGGCGTCAGTCGAATCGCTCTTAAAATCTGCTCGGAGTCTTCAATGCTGATAAAGCGCGAAATTGGAATTCCCAACAGGCTGACCGATTCTTGCCGATGGATCAGCAAAATCACGCGGCTGTTGCGTCCCTGTTCAAACTCGCGCAGGGCACGAACGCGCCGCAGTTCGGTCGTCTGCCGCTGCCAAGCAGGTTGCACCGAGATGATGAAGAAGATAATCCAAAATAAGTCAGAAAAATTAAAGTTCATTGTCGCGATCGCAAAGACAAATGCCTCTATTCTTTCACTGCCCGATTCGCCCGCATTCTACCCGCAGAACTAATTCACCTCTGTAACAAGCGATCGGTTCTGCCCCGACACCCGACACCCGACACCCCTAAGCAGCAGGCGTGTTGGCCGGGGTAGGCGGCGGTACGGTTTCGATCGGGTCGCTGATCGCCCCACAGCGAACCTGCGTGGCGATCGTCCCTGGCGGCAGTTGCCGATTAATCAAGCTGGCGACACGGGTGACGTTGCAGGCTCGCGTCAGATAAAAGCCATTGCGAAACGAACTGGGACCTTGCCAAAGCGCCTGCATCAGCACGGTGTATTGGGTTCCGGGCGGAACGGTTGCCCGCAGTTGCCAGAGTTGATTTTCGTTGACTTCCTCTAGTCGAGCCTGCGTTTGCTGCTGAATCTGCACCATTTCATTGTTGAGATTGAGCAAAAAGCGCTCAGTTTCCGCCCAGGCACGACCATCCAGCCGCTCCGTCAAAATGTCGCCCGCCACGTTCAAAATCGCCACGCCTCGTGACACCTGCCGTCGCTGTTGCGCTCCCGGCAAACTGATTTCGTTGACGAATGTGCTGCGGCTGATGTCGCCGTTGGCAATGCTGGGATATTCGCGCAGCCAGTCGCGAACCGAGAAGTGAAAGGCGATCCAGCAGCTTAGTAGGGCGTTGGCGAGGATAACGATGAGTAAATTTTGCCGGGTCGAAGGTTTGGGAATGGTGAGGGCGGGACCGGGTTTGAGGAAGCTCGTTGTGGACGCGATCGCCGACGAAATCAGCGGCCAAATCACCCAGGGAACCGAATCCGGCAAATCGGGAAAGCTGGCGGCGATAAAAATGCTGTAGAGCGCTCCACTCACCCAGGGACCCGGTTGAATGTCGATATCAAAAACGGCACTCTGAATTTGCGTCCGCCCAGTGCCCAAGCCACGCTCAGCGTCAGAAACAGCCAGCCCAGCGCGGCCAGCGCATCCTTGACGTAATCAGTCCGCGCCAAGAACGACATGACGGCGGAAAAAATGCTGAGATACAGCAGCGTTTGCCACGAAAACGTCTTCGGCGGCTTGGCTCGCTGCCAGATGTTGACGATCAAATTGATGAAGAATAAATCTCTGAGCAGTGTGAACAGTGAACTCATAGCTTCTCCATCAGATTGCGGCGAGCGTAATTTGGCGCAGCACGAGGACGAGCGAAATCGCGCTGTAGCTGACTAAATTGGCCAGCAGTACGATCGCAGCCAGCCGAGTTCCTCTTGGCTTCGGTCGCTTCAGCGTGGCAAAAGTCGGAATTTGGCGCGGTTCAAACGCTTCTTCTCGCGGTTCTTCGCGCACCCGCTTCAGCAAAATCAGTCCTTCCAGCTTGAGGAAAAAGCTGAGGAAAAAGGTCACGATCGCCGTTGGCACTGCCCCAGCTTTCCCATCCCTTGCGACCACTGATTAAAAAGATGAAGTTAAAAAGCTGTAGCCGCAACACCTGCGGCAGCAGCGACTCGACAATGAAAAACAGCACCCAGCCCGCCACCACCGAGAGTAGTTCGATCGAGGCGGCATATTCAATGCTGGTGCGCGGCGACACCTGTAGCTGACGGCGAAAAATATAGCTTTGGATCGCGATCGCAATCAGCACAAACATCGCCTGAAACACAATCGTTCGTAGCGGTACAACGTTCATCGGGGCGGCTCCTTGCCCAAGCTGCTATCCCCATCCTCACCGATCGCTGACGTTTTCACGACACTATTTCCTTATGAGACGAAATCCCTGAATCGAGTAAGCGCTAGTCGTAGAATTTTAGATCGATCGACTAGCCAAAGTAGCGCTATTTATAGCGTAGTTTGACTCAAGACTCAACACCAATTTCGACAAGCTGTACTACGATCGATTTTGCACCCGCCCCGTACAGACGCGAGATCTCGCGTCTCGACACCCGACACCCGACACCCAATCATGACCACAGGCATTGGCATTCGCACCGCTCAAGCCCGCAGCGAACGCCTGAAAGGACAAATTCACGTTTATGACGGCGTTGGCAAAGGCAAATCGCAGGCTGCTTTAGGCGTTGTGCTGCGATCGATCGGCTTGGGCATCCACACCGGAGCGCAAACCCGCGTTCTCCTGCTGCGCTTCCTCAAAGGTCCCGGACGCACCTATGACGAAGATGCGGCGATCGAAGCCCTCCAGCGCGGCTTTCCGCATCTAATCGATCAGGTGCGAACCGGACGGGCAGAATTTTTTGGGGCAGACGACATCACCCGATTCGACAAGCTGGAAGCGCAGCGCGGCTGGGACGTGGCAAAAGGCGCGATCGCATCTGGCCTCTATTCGGTCGTCGTGCTGGACGAACTCAATCCCGTGCTTGACTTGGGACTGCTGGCGATCGAAGACGTGGTGAAAACCCTGAAGCGCAAACCGGAAGACCTCGAAATTATCGCGACGGGGCGGGGCGCACCGCAACCCCTGCTCGACATTGCCGATCTGCACTCGGAAATGAAGCCCTATCCGAATACGACACACGGACTGGAAGGCATCGAAATCTATACCGGATCGGGCAAAGGCAAATCGACCAGTGCGTTAGGAAAAGCGCTTCAGGCGATCGGCAAAGGCATCAGTCAGGACAAATCGCACCGCGTCCTGATCATGCAGTGGCTTAAAAGGCGGCGTCGGCTATACCGAAGATGCGCGATCGC
>JAAUTJ010000289.1 GCA_012031475.1 Leptolyngbyaceae cyanobacterium SM1_3_5
GCGCAACCGCCAAGTTTTGATGCGCGTCGGCATAGTTTGGCTGAAGCGAAATCGCGGTTTGGTAGCTGGCGATCGCCCCACCAAATCGCCCATCGATCGCAGTGTTAATCCTAAGTTGTAGTGCGCGATCGCTAAGTTGAAATCGATCGCGATCGCCGTTTCATAACTGGTTTTTGCTGCTGCAAAATTGCCCTGTAATTTCTGTAAGTTACCGAGATTAATGTAGGCTCCCAATTTGAGCGTTGGTAGAATGCGCTGAGCGATCGCAAGCTGATAGTGCTTTTGGGCGCGATCGAACCGCTGCTGACGACTGCAAACGATCCCTAAATGATAGTGTAGTTCGTATCGTGTTGGCGCATCTTGAGCAAATTTCAACCCATTTTCTAACAGTTCAATGCCGCGATCGAAATCGCCCTGTTCAACATACAATGCTCCTAATTTGCTGCAATCGTAAGCATCGTTTGGATGCGTAGCAAGAAACGTTTCCATCGCGGCTCTGGCTCTGGCAAACTTGTCCTGACTGGCGATCGAATAGGGGTCGTATCCGTAGTGAGCGATCGCAACTTCGGGCATTTCCATGATTTGCCAGTGCGGTTCTACCTGAAGTAATGCGGTGATGCTGTCATCAATTTGAGCGTGATAGGGTCGAGTGAAATGAATGGCGGGATGTCTGCGAAACAATCGGGAGACGAGCGAATAGGGTGATTGAACGGCTCCAATTTCTTGTCGCAACAAGTTGACGACGATCGCGTTTTTCGAGGCGATCGCCTGCCGAATGACAGGAATAGCCGTTTCAATTAAAACTTCATCAGCATCGAGAACTAGCACCCAATCGCCTTGCGCGTACTTCAAGCATTGATTGCGAGCGGCAGCAAAGTCATTGCTCCAGATGAAATGCTGAACTTGTGCGCCGCAGGATTGCGCGATCGACACAGTTTCGTCCGTTGATCCAGTGTCGAGAACGATCGCTTCATCGATCAGCGATTGCACACTTTCTAGACAGCGAGGCAACTGATCCGCCTCGTTTTTCACAATCATGCAAAGACTGAGCATTATAAAGACGGAGCATTGAGGGGTTCGCAAAATAGCTCTACCCTAACATTTAACCTTTAACTTCGCGTTTGGTCTGCCCAAGGTGTCAGCCATGCGGAAATCCATTTTAAGCCGTAGTCGATCGCCAATCCAATCAGTCCGATCAAAGCAATACAAAACAGCACTTTTTCGGTTTGCAAAAATCGCTGCGCCTGCACAATTTTGAAGCCTAAACCGTTCTGTGCGGCGACCAGTTCTGCAATCACTAAATAATTCCATGCGCCGGAAATGTTGACGCGAACGGTATCCAGAACGCTGGGAAAGGTCGCAGGAATAATCACCTTAAACAGCACGTTGCGGCGGTTTGCTCCCAATGTATAGGCAACGTTGATCATTTCGTTCGGAATGAATTTTACCGCATCTGCAACCATCATCGCGTTGTAGAGAACGACGCCTAGAAAGATGATTAGCATTTTCGGAAATTCGCCTAGACCAAACCAAACGATAATCAGCGGCACAAACGCCATGACGGGCATGTATCTAACAGTTCCAACGATCGGCGCAAACAAACTTTCCATGCTGTAGAACGTGCCCATTGCGATCCCCATCGGTACACCGACGATCGCAGACAGCAAAAATCCTGCTGCGACGCGCCCACAGCTTGAAACCACATCCACAATCAGATCGTCTTGCGCGAACATTTCGATGCCCGATCGAATCACGGCTGTCGGAGTTGGCAAAAACATCGGCGGCAAAAGCTGGGCATAGCTGACGATCGCCCACGCGGTCAGCGGCACGGCCAGGGAAACGGTAACAATCAATACTGAAAGCCACTGCGGAAATTCTTGACGGATGCTCCAAAAGACCGAAGGCTTGAGATAGCGATATTTGGGTCGTTCAGCGGGGCGATCGAACGGCAAGCTGGACTCGGCCACAGTGATTTCTCCTAACGTGCTGGAATTAGTCTAAAGCGCTGAACTTGATTTTTTGTAACTGAGATTACGGATCGCAAGGCGGAGCGCGAGAATAAAACTGAAGGAACTCCGATCGCGCCGTTCCGTCTTGAGCGTGTAATGTCCGCCACTTGGCAGAACCGCTCAAACTTTGGTAAACCAGTGATCCAGCGGGTTCATTGGATTGTTTTTTTCAGCAAAAATTGAGTTGCCTTCGAGGTTTCCCCATCATGCCCATCTTCAGAAATTTCTTCCGCCGATCGATTGCTTCTGTGCTGACGGCAGGATCGATCGCGCTGATGGCGCTTCCAGCTTGGGCGGGCGATCCGTTTCGGGGCGCATCAAGTTCGCATTCGATCGACGCGCAAACCGAAGCCGCCTTCAACGCGATTTTTGTCGAAGGTAACTATCGAGAAGCCGCAGGCCAATTGCAAAACGCCGATCCGAATGAGCCGCTGGCCTACGCAATGCGGGCATCGCTGGCCTATCTGGACGGGCAGGTGGACGCGCTGGGCGAAAACGCGACTGCGACCCGCGAATCGGCAGAGCAACTGGTGGCAACCGATCCGCTGCGCGGCCATTTGTACGTGGCGGTTGGGCATTTCCTCGAAGGCGCACATATCTTTTTGACCGAATCGCGGATTCGCGCTACGCCGATCGTGCTGGGCAAGCTTCAGGAAGTGTTTGACAACCTGGAAGCAGCCGAACGCATCGACGCCAACGACCCGGAACTGAATCTGCTTAAAGGCTACATGGATCTGATGCTGGCCGTGAATCTACCGTTTTCTAATCCGCAGCAGGCGATCGACAGGCTTCGCGAACACGCTGCCCCGACTATCTGGCCGAGCGTGGCATTGCGATCGGCTATCGTGACCTCGATCAGCAAGACCAAGCGCTGCAAGCGGTCGATCGCGCGATCGGCCTCACGCCCAACAATCCCGACTTGCTGTTTCTCAAAGCGCAAATCCTGACGCGCCAAGGCAAACTGGCCGAAAGCCTGCCGTCTATCAGCAAGCTTTAGCACAGCAGGCGCAGCTACCCCGCAGCCTCGCCGCGCAAATGACGTTTGAGCAGTGCCGAGTCGAAAATCGCGTCAATCAAATCGTAGACAACGAAACTGCGATGCGGAACGCGATGCCGTCCGCGATGCGCGATGACCCGCTGTCCTTCTGCGCCGACACCCGATCGCCAGACCTAAAAATCACTGTAGAATAACAGGAACCGTTATCTTTCTTTGAAGGGCATGGCGGACGCAAATCAAGCAGGGTCGGCGCGATCGCAAGGCGCTCCTGGAAAGGTTTCGGGGCGGAGTGGGGCAGAGCAAGCAAGCTGCTATGCCGTGTTGGGCATTCATTCTGCGGCTTCGACGCAGCAAATCCGCCGCGCCTATCGAGAACTGAGTAAGCTCTACCATCCGGACACGACGAGTTTGCCGCCTGCGATCGCAACGGCAAAGTTTCATCAACTGAATGAAGCTTATGCAATGCTCAGCAGTCCTGATCGACGAGCGGCTTATGATTTGAAGCACGGCTATTCGCGCTTTTCGGTGATTCAAGCACCGCTGGATCTCGATCGCCCCGTTTCCGAGCGAGGCAAGCGATCGAGCGCGTATCTGGAGCCAGTCGAGCGCCCGCTCTCGCCAGGAGAACTGTTTGCGCTGTTTATTTTGGGCATGACGTTTGTGGCTTGCTTGCTGCTCGTTGTGGCGATCGGCTGGACTCGCGGCGAAATTGCGTTTCATTCGCCAAATGCTCATTCACCTGACAACAGCGCCCTAGAGCAGGTTGCACCCCGTCCAACTGCTGTTGAATCAAACTTATCCACTTCGTCCCCTGATCTCTGAGCGTTCCATCTATGAGCTTTCCCCCTGCAAACACGCCGCTCTATAACCATCCGCTGCCGGAGATCGAAAACTGGCTGGTCTCGCAGGGCTGCGATCGCGACCCGGACGATTTGCACTGCTGGCTGATCGATCGAGAAACTTGGCGTGCCCATATTTGCTTAGATGTCGATTCGCTTAGCGTCCGATACCTGAATGCGGGCGCGGATGGCCGCGATGTTGTGCGATCGTTCAAATATTCGCTCAGCCGCCGCGATCTAGACGAAGCAATTTTTTCTGGCCCCTAATTATCCAGTCCGCGTCAGAGCTAATTTGCAAAGAGACAGCGGATGCTCAGGCAGAGACAAACTAGAATGTGCCTCGGTTTACTCCAGTTCAACTTCTTAGTTGAATGGAGAGGAAACCTTGCTGCGACTCCCATAAGTTTTCATGGCTTGCTCATAAACGACGAGTGTTTCTTTTGCACAGCGTTCCCAGCTAAAGCGAGCATTTTGCTCAAAGCCGTCGTGCTTTAATTTCTGATACAAATCATCATCCACTGCAATGCGACGAATGGCTTGTGACAGTTCTGCGATCGACTGCGGATCAACCTGAATGGCTGCATTTCCACAAACTTCGCTGATTGCAGGTGCGGTTGAAGTGATCACCGGACAACCACAGGCCATTGCTTCCAGCACAGGCAAACCAAAACCTTCGATGAGTGAAGGAAAAAGAAACGCCCTCGCCTGAGAAAGCAAAGCAGTAGGTAATCAACTGACAGATAGCCAGTCAGAATCACCCGACGGCGCTTGATCAAGCCTGTTAACAAATCCTTAACCGCATTAAATCCCCAAGCTTCTGAGCCAACAATCACCAGCTTATAGCCTGTTTGATCGCGCAGTGAAAACTGTTGAAAAGCTTCGAGCAGTCGTCGCACATTCTTCTTGGGTTCAATATTACCAATGAACAAAAAATAAGGTTGAAGCTCATTAGAGGTATTAGTTAAACGCAGCGATCGCAAGTAGGGAAGTGAGGCTTCAAAGCTCATTGGTGCAAGGTCTTCAGATGCGGCTTCGTAGACAACAGAAATTTTTTCGGGGTCAACCTTGCCAAACTCAACCAAGTCTTTTTTGGTGGTTTCTGAAACAGCAATAATGCGATCGGACTGCTGCAAATTTACCGATAAAAGCTCAGCAAAGACGCGGCGATTGTCTCTGGTTAGTTCAGGCCGCAGGAGCGGAATAATATCGTGAACCGTTGTCACTCTTGGCAATCCTGCAACCGAAAGCGGCTGAGGTGGGTGCAGTGAAACACATCATATTGTTCGGTCAAATGCTTGACTCGAATTTTTCCAACTGAATTGATTCGGCTTCTCGCGATCAGTTGCGGGCGAGACATGTCCACAACATAAGGATGGTTGTGTTCTAGAAAGTTGTAGGGAGTTGGCGTATTTTCGGTGAGAATTTCGCGCAGGCTCGGCTTCATGTAGAGCGGCACTTCAATCAGCCCCGGTTCGGCAAGTAGCGATTTTGCGATCCAGATGAGTCGTTGCCGTCGATCGACTCCAATTCCTTCGTTTCGCGACAGATCGTCCATCAAATCGGCGTAATTTTGCAGCACAATCAACGCTTTTTTGTTTTGCCGAATAGACAGCTTTTTGAAGCGCGTCTCAAACAGCAGCAGCAGACCGATCGGGTCACTGACCAGTTCACTCAGCGATCGCAGCAGATTAAGTGAATAGGTGTAGATTCCAGTTCCCTTCTTGAGCGTCAGGGGAAATGATTCGAGCAAAATCTTTGGCATTGACGCTCCTTACACAGGTAGAATGACACGGTTATGAATTCGCTTTTCCCCAGTATTTTACATAGAAATCTCGCAGAGTTTGCTTTGTGTAAACTTTGAGGCGATCGAGATATAGCGCTTTCACATCGCGTGAATTGTAGCTGAGTTTCGGCAAATCCGATCGACTGGAAAACACTACAAACACATCATTGGCATAGACGGGCTTCAAGCCGCGCTGCATTGCTTTGAGGGTCATTGAAAAGATATGCCTGACCACGCCTTTGTGCAGCAGCACCCACTCAAAATCAACGCCTTTATCGATCGCAGTTTTATAGTCATACACTTCGCACCAAAGCGATTCTCAAAAATCGCATCTGGCGCAATTAAGCGTTCATCTGGCCGCAAATGCTTTCGCAAAAAGCTGAAGGCATCCGTCCAAGGTTGACTTTCTTCAAACGGCCATTGGTGTTTTAATGCGCCTTTTTCGTCTACTTGTGCGGATGGAAACAGATGAACAAAATTGAGGGCAACACCAACTTTACGCTTGTCTGAATTTTGCGGATCGATCGCAGTAAATGATGTGACGCGATTCACCATAAAGGTAATTTGCTGAAACGGTCGATCGACAGCAACGTGCGATCGCGGTATCCAACCTCGACACAGCTTTATGGTGTCGTCTTCATAAAGCGCTCGATAGGAAATTTCTTGATTATCAATTTTATGACGAGGCTCTTGAGGATATCGGGCGCAGTTGCAGTGTTGCAAATCAAGCGAAATTCAAGCAGCAAA
>JAAUTJ010000290.1 GCA_012031475.1 Leptolyngbyaceae cyanobacterium SM1_3_5
CGACAGACAATAGGCTAGCCTGTCGAGGCAAGCAGCGCTGGCCGACCAGCGAACGAAAAGGCGATCGGGCAAAGCTCGGAACGTGGGGCAAGGCACGACGATCCGGTGTCAGTGGGCCGATAGCGGGCGCAGTTGCGGCAGGTGTGGTTGCGGCAGGTGCGGTTGCGATCGTCGTTGGTGCGGCAGGTGTGGTTGCGATCGCGCCGCAGTGATTGCCCCTTCATTCAGCAGAGCGATCGCGGCGATTTTGGTTAGCGTTTCGGCCTGCATCGTGGCGGGCAGGGCGGGATGTTTCGCTGTGCGTTGAGCCTGCTCAAAATTGCCTGCTTCGGCATAGCGTAGGGCAGCAGCCACCAGATTTTGCTGAAGCTGGGCGATTTTGGCAGCTTGGTCTCGCGCCACGATCGCGGCAAGATGGGCTTCAACTCGCTGCCTTGCCGCCTCCAGCCGAATCGTTTGCGCTGTGGGGGCAGGCACGGCTGGACTAGGCGCGGCAGGTGCAGCCTCCGCAACAGGTGCAGCAGATGGCGTCACCGGGGGATCAGCGGATGGCGCATCAGCCGCCGTTGAGTTTGTTTCCGTTGGGTTTGTCTCGGCTTTGCCGGGATCAGCATCAGCGGCAGAAGAAGGATCAATCCGAGGTGCGATCGATTCGGCAGCAAGCGATGAAAGCTGGCTGTCGAGAAGGGCAGCCGTCAGCGCCACTGTTGTGACCCAGCGCCGCAGCGAGTGATGAGAACGCTTCATTGGCAAATGACACAAAATAAGGGCAGGGGGCGGGCAGCACAAGCAATCAGCCTGCGATCGATTGACACTATCGATTGACACTGTGTACAGCATCAGTTGCCAAACCAGTCTTACGCAGTTCAAGCAGTAGTATCCGGGTAAGTCGCCGCGATCGCGCCAGCCAGACTGCGGCTTTCACTGAAATTTCAACTTAGCTTTACCAAAACTTTTGCAGGCTGCTCGTCAATCGTACTGACATCCGCTCCAGCCTACCCCGTTTCATCGCCCAAGCGATCGCCCTCACTCACAATTTCGACCAAAGTTGAACAGGTCGAGCGGGAGATCGAGCGATCGCTTTTCGATCGGGCTGATGCGAATCCGGTTACTCGCAGCGACTATCCTTCGTCTTCGTCTTCCTCTTCGTCTTCCTCTTCGTCCTCGACGCCGCCATCGTCGTCAGGAGCCGCTGCCGGATTGTTTTGATTTGCAGGCGCTTCAACTTCGTCTTCTTCCTGTTCAGCGTTGCCGCCGCCACAGGCTACTACAGTGGTTGAAGCCAGTCCTAACAGCATGAGTAGGGCGATCGACTTTCGCATGATTCTGTTGCTCCTATTTGCACAATGTTCCGCCAAGCACCCGCTAGGATTTGACCTCGCCAGGATTTGGACTTGGCAGTCGTCCCAGCAGTGACAAGCAGGTTTTCTGTTCGACAATTTTACGGGATTGTCTAGAGGCGATACGCCGAAGTTTAGCGAAATCGCTCTTTAGAGAGAGTTTGAAGAGAGAGTTTGATCCGCAACTTTGCTCAGCGCGATCGCCAGCAATTCTCATATCGCTTCTATTGCTTGCTGTCTACTCATTGACTGGGATTAGCAGTTTGGCACATTATTTCTACGGAGCAATGACAAATTTTTCACTCAAGATGCATCTAATCTGGACAAATGGGTTAATTGGATTTGCGATCCTAGGATTTATAGTTTGGTCAAGCTTGAGCTTGAATAAGTTAAGCAAACCAGACACTATGCATTGATAATAATGAGTGAGTAGATGCATTAGATTTATGACAACAGCAAAAATTGGCATCATTGGCGGCAGCGGACTTTACAAAATGGAAGCCTTGAAGGAGGTGCAGGAAGTGGCGATCGAAACGCCCTTCGGCAGACCTTCAGACGCAATTATTTTAGGCAAATTGGATGATGTGCCTGTTGCATTTCTGGCGCGACATGGACGCAATCACACACTTTCGCCCTCCGAATTGCCGTTTCGCGCCAACATCTACGCGATGAAAAGCTTGGGCGTCGAATATTTGATTTCGGCGTCGGCTGTCGGCTCGCTCAAAGAAGCAGCAAAGCCGCTGGATATGGTCGTTCCCGATCAGTTTATCGATCGCACCAAAACAGAGTCTCGACCTTTTTTGGGGAAGGATTGATCGCGCATATTGCCTTTGGCGATCCGGTTTGCCCGAAGCTGGCAGCGGTTTTGGGGGAGGCGATCGCCAGCCTCAATTTTCCTGACGTGACGCTACATCGTGGCGGAACTTATGTTTGCATGGAAGGACCCGCTTTTTCGACAAAAGCAGAATCCAATCTCTACCGCAGTTGGGGCGCAACGATCATCGGCATGACCAATTTGCCGGAAGCAAAACTTGCCCGCGAAGCTGAGATTGCCTATGCGACTTTGGCACTGGTTACGGATTACGACTGCTGGCATCCTGACCACGACAGCGTCACGGTGGAAATGGTGATCGGTAACTTGCAAAAAAACGCCGTCAACGCGCAGCGCGTCATTCAGGAAACCGTCCGAAAACTGAGTGAAAATCCGTTTGTTTCAGATGCCCATTCTGCTTTGAAATACGCCATTATTACACCACTTGATAAAGCGCCCAACGTGACAAAAACGAAGCTGCAACTGCTTTTGAGAAAGTATTTGTAGGGCGATCGCCCTGCCAAAGCTTGGAACTGAACTAATCAGCAGACTGTGCTAGGGTTGTCACCCGTTTGAATGAGTTTTTGCTGTCAGCTTTGGAACTTTCCGGGCGGTGTTGAGACGGGTGCAAGATCTCAAACAGCCTAAATTTCGTCAGTTGCGATCGTTATGATCGATTGATATTCGCTGCTTTATTGTTCATTCGGAATTTGGAGCGTTGCATCTGATGAAGCACTTTTTCCGATCGAGCCTGCTGTTTGTTTTTGCGATCGGCTGTGTCTTGCTGTTCTTGCTGCCCACTGTCGGACAGACCCCGCCTGAATCTGCACCCCTTTCCAGCTTGCGAATTGATCCGGCGCGGCTGAGTGCAACGCTCGATCGTGGCGATGTGGCGGACGCCGTGCAGCAGCTTGAACAAGGCTGGAAAGTGCAGTTTGACGACTATTATCAGCGGCAAATGGCGCTGTCGCTGCTGTCGCCCGATCAGATTGTGCAGAGTTTGCGACAGAGTCAGCAAATCACAGGCAAGCGATCGGCCTTGATCTATGCGATCGCGCTGCCCACTCAGCTTGAAGTACTGCTGCTGTCGCCGGACGGACAGCCGAGGCACGATCGCCATTTGGTCAATGCCTCAGAAGTGCAGGCAACAGCAGCGGCACTGAAATCCAGCTTGGTGAACGTGACCGCCCGACCCCAAGCTTATCTGCCTGCCGCCCAGCAGCTTTATCAGTGGTTGATTGCACCGTTTGCAGCAGAACTGCAACGCCAACAAATTGACAGCCTGATTTTCTGTGTAGGTGGCGGGTTACGCAGCGTCCCGATCGCCGCTTTGCACGACGGCAGCAAGTTCCTGATCGAAACCTACAGCGTCAGCTTGATTCCCGCCTTTAGCCTGCTCGATCGCCGTCCCGCTCGGCTGGATGGTTTGCGCGTGTTGGCAATGGGTGCGTCTGAGTTTGAGCAGGAAAGTCCGCCTGCCCGCTGTGCCGATCGAACTGGGGGCGATCGCGCAGTTGTGGCCGACCGAGGTGCGGCTAAATGAGCAGTTCACGGTCGGGCAACTGCGGCAGCAGCGATCGATCTATCCCTACGGCATTGTGCATCTTGCCACTCATGCCGCCTTTGAACCCGGAGCAGTGCAAAATTCCTACATTCGCTTTTGGGATCGCCCCTTGCGGCTCGATCGGCTTCGCGATTTGCAACTGCTCCAGCCTGTAGTGCAGCTTTTAGTGCTGAGCGCTTGCCGGACGGCGCTTGGCGATCCGAACGTGGAGTTGGGATTTGCAGGGTTGGCCGTACAGTCCGGCGCAAAAGCGGCAGTCGCAAGCTGGTGGAGTATTTCCGATGCGGCGACATTAGTGATGATGATTGATTCTATCAGCAGCTAAAAACCGCTGCGACCAAAGCTGAAGCGCTGCGGCAAACGCAACTGGCGCTGCTGCAAAATCAGCTTCACTTCAGCAGTGCCACGATTCAGCAGGCGATGCGCGGCATCGAACTTCCCCAGCGCGTGGAAGAATCGATCGCAGGTGACTTGTCGCATCCCTACTACTGGGCAGGCTTCACGCTGATCGGCAATCCCTGGTAGGAACAGCCGCCCTGCTCAATCCCTTTCTTCTAGAGGCTGAGGGGAAAAGCCCGAACCGTAGTCAAACCATTTTTCATTCACCTCACCTCACGGTTTAATTTCCATGATCGATTTGCTTTTAGCCGAATGGCGACGCAACTGGACGCAATTTATTCGCTACCCGATCGAAGCGATCGGCGGCATTTTGATCACCACGATCGTCTTTTACGGGCTGTTTCTCAGCGCGGGCTACATTGCCGGATCTGCGTTTCAAGTGGGCGATCGACTGGATGCGATCGTCGTGGGTTACGTCTTGTGGACACTGGTGATTTTCATCATCAGTGACATTTCGCTTGGCCTTCAGGTCGAAGCGCAGACGGGAACGCTGGAGCAGGTGTTTTTGTCACCGTTTGGAGCGCCGCGCGTGTTTTTGGCGCGAGCGATCGCCAGCCTCGGCTTGCGACTCCTGGTGATCGCAACGATTTTGCTGATCATTTTGGGACTGACCGGAAGCCGCTTGAACTTTCCGCCGACGCTGATTTTTCCGCTCGTCAGCATGATTTTGGCGGCTTATGGCTTGGCGTTCATCATTGGGTCGTGTGCTTTGCTGTTCAAGCAGATTCAGCAGCTTTTGGGCTTGTTTCAGTTTGTGCTGCTGTTTTTGCTGGCAACGCCGACTGAAACCTGGACGGGCACGGCTCGCCTGTTGAGCCGTTTGCTGCCGATGATTCCCAGTGCCGATTTGCTGCGCGATTTGATGGCAAAGCAGGCGGCGATCGATCCGCAAAACGTCCTGATCGCATTTGCCAACGGACTCGCCTACTTTGCGATCGGGCTGGCGATTTTCCGCTGGGCAGAGCAGCGAGCCAAACAGCGCGGCTTGCTGGGCGGCTACTAGGCAGTGTTTTAAAACTCTCGGAAAGCCCTCCCTCCCAATTCTGGTGGGCTTCCGGAGTCCTCAAAGTCCCCTAGAATTGGGGGATTTAGGGGGCAAAAGGGGTCAGCAACAAACCGATCAAGCGCTTTAAAGCACGCCCTAGGTCGGTTCAAGGCGCAGCAGTTGTCCGTTCGGCGCGTCTGTCAGCACGTAGATGAAGCCGTCGGGAGCTTGGCGCACGTCGCGGACACGCTGTCCGATCGCAATGATTTGTTCGTTGGTAACGTTGCCTGCGGCGTCCACTTCGAGGCGGCGGACATCTTGGGAAACTAAGCCGCCTGCAAACAAATTGCCGCGCCACGCCGGGACGCGATCGCCGCTGTAGACTATCAGACCAGAAGGCGCAGTCGTTGACCAAACCTGTTTGGGATCAACCAGTCCGGGACGCGATCGATCGGGGGAAATTTCGCCGCCAGAATATTCGCGGCTGTGCGTAACGAGCGGCCAGCCGTAGTTTTCTCCGGCCTGCACGAGGTTGAGTTCGTCGCCGCCGCGTGCGCCATGCTCGGTTGCCCAAACGCGATCGCTGGCGGCATCCACAGCCAACCCTTGAATGTTGCGGTGGCCGTAGCTCCAGATGGCGCTGTCAGCGTCGCCATCCGCAAACGGATTGTCGGACGGAATCGAGCCGTCATCATTGAGCCGGACAATTTTTCCCAGCCGACTTTGCAGGTTTTGCGCCTGCTGGCGAATCAGTTCCCCGTCAATTTCGACAGGCGGATTGCCGCCATCCCCGATCGAAACCAGCATCGTCTCGTCGGGTAGCCAAGCGATCCGCGAGCCGAAATGCTGTCCGTCGGGTTTGGGCTGCGTCACTTCAAAAATCACCTCAATGTCCTGGAGCGATCGCCCGTCGACCGAGCGCGAGCCAGACGAGTACGATTCGCCTGTTCCGTGCCGTCGGCAAAGGTGAAATAGATCAGTTGATTTTGAGCGAACTGCGGATGCACCGAAACATCCATCAGCCCGCCTTGCCGCTGGGCGAACACATTCGGGACACCCGCGATCGGATTCGGGTCAAGTCTGCCGTCGCGCACGATCCGCAGCCGTCCCGGTCGCTCGGTGATCAGCATCGCGCCATCCGGCAACCACGCCATGCCCCAAGGATGCTCCAGTCCTTCCATGCACCTTGACGGCGACGGACTGTTTGAGGAGCTTGGGCGATCGGCTCAGCCGGAGCGGGCGGACGCAGGCGATGCGAGCGGAACCGGGGCGGC
>JAAUTJ010000291.1 GCA_012031475.1 Leptolyngbyaceae cyanobacterium SM1_3_5
AGAGGCGATCGCAGTGTCGGCTGTTGGCGGTTGGCTGACACCCGACACCCGACCCCCGACACCCCAATCTGCGTTTGCAACGGCCAAATACGGATCGCCATCAAGCTGCAAGAACGGGGCGATCGATCGGACGCGATCGACAATGTTGCGGCGAAACAGAACGCGGGTGGAGGGGTGAAATCTTGGTTGAAGAGGAGCTGCCAGTCGCGCAGGTAGTTGGCGAAGATTAAGCGTTTCCAGAAGGGAGCGATCGGGACGCCGCCTTGTCCGTCGTAGGTGTTGTAAACGTTGTCGTTGCCGCTGGGAAAGTCGAGTTCGCGGACGCGAGTGGGGGCGTAAACGTGCGTATTGGCGGATTTCGCCGTAGTAGATGCGCGGAATGCCGACGGGAATGCTGTTGCGGACGCGATCGCTGCTCGGTCGATGTTCGATGCCCTGAATTAGATAGTCGGGCAGGCCACCCTCAGCAGCGACGTTGACCGGACTGAGCGTGAAGCCGAAGCCGTGCGTGTAAACGAGATGTTCGTTCACCCAGGTTTGGGCATCGCTGGGAACGGCGGTGTAGTCGAGTTCGCGGGCGGCGATTAGGACTTGCTGCTGTTCGCCGCTGCGGGGGTGGAAAGCGTGTAGCGATCGATGTCGGCTCCGGGAAATTCGTAGTACGGACGGAAGCGCTGAAGCTGGCGGTTGGTTTGCAAAAGCGGGCGTGTATCCCACAGGCGGATGTTGCGGATTGTCAGGTCGTTGCGATCGAGCGTTTCCAGGCTGAGATTGTCCTGCACCTCAAAGTTTTGCGTGTCGATTTCGTCCAGTTCAAAGGCGTTGCGCGTGGCGGCGATCGTCCGCTCGATAAACGGCTGTTCGCGCAACAGTTCGTTCGGCTGCACAACGAGACGTTGAACCGCCAGCGGCAGCAGGCCGCGAAACAAAATCGCGATCAGCGCATACAGCAGCAGCGCACTGAACAGCGAAACGTATGGATTGAACCGCAGCTTTGGCTTGGGCGGCGGGGCGGGCTGGAGCGATCGCAAGATCGGACGCGCTGCCTCACGGGTGGCGATCGTGCTGACGGGTTGACGAGGCGATGGGGCGATGGGCGACTGGCGGACTGACCAGACGCGATCGCTCACGGTGAGGCGCGGCCAAGCCAGTGCCCGACGCAGCAAAACAAGGCGATCGCCAAGGCCAGCAGGCACAGTCCGGTTTCGACCGGAAGCTGAATGTTCACGTCCACATAGCTTGCACCGTAGCTGGCGTTGCCCGGAGCGTACAAAAGACGGTAGCGATCGAGCCAGTCGTTGAGCGATACGGTCAGCATCAGAGCGCCGCCGATCGCGCTGAGGTGACGTCGCTGCGCCGAGGCAAAACCGAGAAATTCGCCTTGGCTGATGCTGTTGTTCGATCGCAAATACACGAGCAGAACGGAAGCGAGGGCGATCGCCAAAAGTCCGACCAGCCAAAAGGTGATCAGTTCCCACAGCGGCAACTGAAAAATGTAGTCGCCCAAGTCGCGGCCAAACAGCGGGTCAGTTCGGTCAAAGGCGCTGCGGTGAAAGCCCAGCAGAACCGTCTGCCACTGGTCTGACAGCACCAAGCCACAGGCCAAACTTATCAGCAGCGCGATCGCCCACAGCGCAGGCTGTCCCAACAGCAGCAGCACGACGACGATCGCGATCCCCAAGCCGCTCAGCGTGATCGGCAGGGCGACAGCAGGGCGCGAATGCCAAGCTTGCAGAGCCGTTTGACCATAGAAAACCACCAAGCCAGCGATCGCAACGCTCAGCGCGATCGTTGCCAGCAGCAGCCGTCGAAACGGCAATCGTCCGGGCAGCATCCCCTCAGTCGGCGCGACACAGCGACGGGCGATCGCCAAATTGCCGCCTAGCAAAACGGCTCCCAGCCCAAAGCCCAACAGCGCCAGCCCTGCCTGCATCGCCAGCCGCACCTGAAACACTTGCAGATAGCCAACTTCAACAAACCACGATCGCTCCGCCACCAAGATCGCTGCTAGCTCAAACAAAATTGGCAGACTAATCAGCAGGGCGATCGACCCCAAAGAGGTGCGACTGAGGCGATCGAGCAGTTTGATAGGCATAAGCAAGCACAACAAGCCTTGATTTCAAAACTCTAGCGCTCTTTGCGGTTGAAAATAATTTGAAAAAGCTTGACCTGTAAAGGAGAATGCTGGAGTAGTCAGCCGTTTTGTTTGCAGCGGTTCACCTTCACTTTTGGATCTGCCTTATGCCTGCTTCTGAATCGCCGTTTGATCCACAAGAATTTGAGCGATCGCTGCAAGAAGTCGAACAGTCTGTTGTCGAGTTGCGATCGCGCTTTGAGCAGGTGAAAACCGACCAGCAGCGCCAGCAAGAACTGAGGCAGCGATCGAACGACTTGCAGCGCCGCCGCCAATCACCGCAAACGCAAGCGGAACTGAAGCGCGTCCGCGAACAGCTTGACGCCCTCGAACTCGCCCTCGAAAGCCACCTATTTTCCTGGAGCGGACTCAAAGAAGCCTTCTGGCAGGCCGTCCGCTTTTGGGCTTGGGAATCGCGATCGGCTGGATGCTACGGGCGATCGCGATCGGCTAACCCCCCAAAAGGCGCAATTTCTGCTCGCGAAACGCTTGCATCTGCGGCTGTGGTTTCGCTAAGATTGGGCGTTTCGATCGTCCTGTTTGCGATGTATATTCCCCCTGCTTTTCGTGAAGAAGATGTTGAACAACTCGTTGCCTTTATGCAAGCTAATAGCTTCGCGACGCTCGTTTCAATTCGGGATGGTGTTCCCTGCGCGTCTCATGTGCCGCTGGTTGTCCTTCGTCAAGAAAATGAAATAAAGCTGATTGGTCATCTAGCCAAAGCGAATTTGCAGTGGCGATCGTTTGATGCAGCAGAATCACTCGCTATTTTTACAGGCGCACACGCCTACATTTCACCTGCTTTGTATGAGCAACAAGAAAACGTACCAACCTGGAACTACATTGCAGTTCATGCTTATGGAAAGCCAGAAGTCATTACTTTGAGTCGATCGCGTCAACTGATGGAAACCTTGATGGATAAAATGATCGACACCTACGAATCCGCCTTTAAGTCCCACTGGCACAACTTTTCAGATGGCTATCGCACCAGCATGATGAACGGAATTGTAGCGTTTGAAATGACGATTACCCGATTGGAAGGCAAATACAAGCTGAGCCAAAATCGCACTCAAACCGATCAGCAAAATGTTGCCAATTCTCTGTCGGAAAGTGATGACCCTGCCGCCCGATCGATCGCGCTAGAAATGCAGAAAAATCTCGATAAATAACCTCGATAAATCACTATGTCAGGAGAAACAAATCTCGCTGTTCTGCTCGGCACGATGCAGCCAATTCTTCACTCGGAAGAATATGTGTTTTGCAGCGTGAATGACGATCGACGAAATTATTTTGATCTCGATCCAATCGCTATTTTCGAGAGTCAGAAGGACGAACAATCATTCTGGAACGCGATCGTGCGGTGGCGGCTGACTTGCCTTTATTCAGGAACGTTTTCATCTGATTACGCTTGCGGTTCACTCTAGCCTGGAAGCGATCGGATTTCTAGCAGTAATCACGACAAAATTGGCAGCGCATCAAATCAGCGTCAATGCGATTTCGGCCTAGTATCACGATCATCTGTTTGTGCCTGCGGATCGATCGCAGCAAGCAATAGAAGTGTTGCAGGCAATTTCGCATTCTGCTTAACTGCTGAGTCTGTTTGCGACGCAACCTCAAGCGCGATCGCTATATTTTAATGAAGGGATCGCACGTCCCTTGATTTTCCGCTCCTTGACCTTTCGCTATCTCGCCGGAACTATGACGACGCGCCGCATTGCTGAACTGCTGAAAAACGGACAGCCTGAAGAATCCGTAACGATTCAAGGCTGGGTACGCACCAAACGCGACCTGAAAGGCTTCAGCTTTGTCGAAGTCAACGACGGCTCCTCGCTGACCGGACTGCAAGCCGTTGTGAATCAATCGCTGCCGGACTACGAGCAGGTGATGAGCCGCATCAACACGGGCGCATCGGTTGAAATGTCTGGAAAACTCGTGCCCTCACAAGGCAAAAATCAGCGGATTGAGCTTCAGGCGATCGAAGTCAAAGTCTACGGCGAAGCCGATCCGGAAACCTATCCGCTGCAAAAGCGGCACTCGTTTGAGTTTTTGCGGACGATCGGCCATTTGCGATCGCGCACCAACACGCTCAGCGCCGTCTTTCGCGTCCGCAACGCCTGCGCCAATGCCATTCACCAGTTTTTCAAGAGCGCGGTTTCCTGTGGGTTCACACGCCGATCATCACAACGAACGACTGCGAAGGGGCGGGCGAACTGTTCGGAGTGAAAGCGCTCAACCGCACCGCACTGGCCGAAAAAGCGGAAGACGGCGAATTTTTTGGCAAGCCTGCTTTCCTCACCGTCAGCGGGCAGCTTGAAGCCGAAATTATGGCAATGGCCTTCAGCAATGTCTACACCTTTGGTCCCACCTTTCGAGCCGAAAACTCGAACACATCGAGACATTTAGCCGAGTTTTGGATGGTCGAGCCGGAAATGGCTTTTTGTGACTTAGAAGGCAACATGGATCTGGCCGAAGAATTTCTCAAATATGTGTTTCGATCGGTTCTTGACCAGTGCGCGGAAGACATGGAATTCTTCAATCAGCGCATTGATAATACCGTCCTGGCAACCGCAGAAAATATCATCAACAGTCAGTTTGAACGAATTAGCTATACTGAGGCAATTTCGCTGTTGGAAAAAGCCGATCGCGAATTTGAATTTCCGGTTTCTTGGGGACTTGATTTGCAGTCGGAACATGAGCGCTATTTGGCCGAGGAAAAATTCAAAAAACCCGTCATCGTCACCGACTATCCGGTTGAAATCAAAGCCTTTTACATGCGCTTAAATGATGACGAAAAAACCGTCCGCGCAATGGATATTCTCGCGCCAAATATTGGTGAAATTGTCGGCGGTTCCCAACGGGAAGAACGGCTTGACGTGCTGGAAAGACGCATTCAGGCGCAGGGCATGGCGATCGAAGATCTGTGGTGGTATCTCGATTTGCGACGCTATGGAACCGTTCCCCATGCCGGATTTGGCTTGGGCTTTGAGCGCTTGGTGCAGTTCATGACCGGAATGACCAACATCCGCGACGTGATTCCGTTCCCGCGTACTCCGCTGAGCGCTGAATTCTAGGCGGGCTGAATTTTAGACGCAAAAGGGCGATCGATTCTGCGGATTGATCTATGCGGATCGATCGCCCCAATAGTTTACTGGAATCGCAAATACTCACCGACCTGAAAATATTATTCAATCTTTTCCGTTGCTTACCCTGGAACAGATTTATGGTGGGATTCGCTCAGCAGGCGTGAGATTTGTGTTCTTCAGTCGATCAGCTAATTTCTGGAGCCACCTGTACACTTCCCTCGCTGCCGCCGTTCAGCGATCGCAATCAATTAAGATAGTTGGGTTCAGTTAAAATTGGCTAAAAATCCATAGGGGTGCTTTGTAGTCTGTTTCGACAGGCTTGGGCTTTGAGTTCTGAATTCAAGGCTCATCCATTGGGCGGAACTTTGCAGGAGCGATCGCCGTCTCGAATGGCTCAGCCTGTTGAGTTTTCACGAACTTCGACCGCTGTGAAGCTTCACGGTGGTAATATACCTAGGTTGGTTCGCATGTCCTTTCACTGATTAAACGCTGCTTTCATGCCACCCAAAACTGCTCGATTTTTTTCACTGGCCTGTCTTTCTGTCACCGCTGCTTTAGCGCTGTCGGCTCCGGCGCGATCGCAATCGCTGTCCGTTCCCGATGAAGAACTACAGCCAGAGCAAAGCGATTTGCGCCCGCTGACGCAAGACGGCAGCCTGTTGAGTATGCAGGGAGGCCAGCGCTTGATGAACGAAGCGAGTGCCGCCGTCAACGCGCAAAACTATGACTTGGCTGTGAGCAAGCTGCAAGACGCTCGCCAAGTTTACAATCAGCTTTCAAACTTCTATCAGCAGCTTGCCGCCAGCTTTTCTGGCATCGACACCCGCATCACAGAACGCCAGCGAGAGCAAGCGCTTCAAGCCGCTCAGATGCGCGATCAGGCCACCTATCAGCTTGCCCTTGTGCATCGCGCCCAGAATCGTCCAGAGCTAGCCGTGCCGCTTTTAGTGCAGATTATTCGCAGCCAGCAGCCGACTCGCGATCTCGGCCAGCAAGCCTATCGCCAACTGTATGAGCTTGGCTTTGTGGATTCGCCCTTCCCCAGAGACAGCGGCTCAACGTCGTCTGCTCCGGCTCCGGCCACGTCTGCGACGCCCATTCAGTCCGTCCAGCCGCTAAATTAGTAGCAAAAGCGTTTTTCAAAGTCGCAT
>JAAUTJ010000292.1 GCA_012031475.1 Leptolyngbyaceae cyanobacterium SM1_3_5
CGTTCGATCGACAGCCGATGTCGCAGAACTGGCGCGATCGACTGTTCGATCGATCGACGCTTCAAGCTGCCTTTCGGCTCAATGGCGATATTTTGATCCGCACTTTTACCTTAATTTCCACCTTCGCCCTATTTACCAATCTCAGTTCGAGTCTCGGTACGCTCACTTTGGCGACCAACAGTCTGATGCTGCAAGTAGTGACGCTGGCCGCCTATTTCATCGACGGGATCGCATTTGCCACCGAAAGCTTCGCCGGACAGTTTCACGGACAGCAGGATCGATCGCAGCTGACGCGCCTGCTGCGACTGGCGGGCGGCTCTAGTCTGTTGCTTGGTTTGGTTTTGGGTGGATTGTTTGCCCTGCAACCGATCGCCCTGTTTTGCCTGCTGACCAATCACAACGACATTCTCGCTGAAGTGCCTCGCTTTGCCATCTGGCTGATCCCCGTTCTGGGATTTGGTGGCGTTGCCTACATGCTCGACGGCTACTTTCTCGGTTTGACGGCGGGCGCGATTTTGCGGCGATCGTCTCTAATTGCCTCGCTGATTGGATTTGCGCCGATCGCGCTGCTGGCCTGGAAATTCCAGAGTTCGCATCTGCTTTTGGCTTGCCCTCAGTGGATTTATGGCGGGGCGATCGATTACTTTGGCACTGCGCGTTCCTGCCACGCTGAAAAAGTAAGCGCCTTCGCAAATGGCAGTGATAGAGTCATAGAGCCACCTGTTTTTTACTGCAATGACGGCTGCTGTTTCGCTTCAGAACGTCCACAAAGTTTACAACCAGCGCGAAGTCGTAAATGGCCTGTCGCTGTCGATCGCGCCTGGTGAGGTGTTTGGCCTGCTAGGACCCAACGGAGCCGGAAAATCCACCACGATTCGGATGCTGACCACGCTGACGCGCCCGACTCAAGGCCGCATTCGAGTCGCCGGATTCGACGTGGTTCGCCAGTCCTACCTGGTGAGGCAGCACATTGGCGTTGTGCTTCAGCAAACCAGCGTTGATGTGGATCTCACGGTTTGGGAAAACATGGAGTTTCACGGGCGGATGCACCACATTCCCAATCCGCAGCGGCAGCGCGACATCGATCGCTGGCTGGAATATGTGGAACTGAGCGATCGCCGCAACGATCTGGTCAAAACTCTGTCCGGCGGCATGAAGCGACGATTACAAATCGCTCGCGCCCTGCTCCACCAGCCCCAAATTTTGTTTCTGGATGAACCGACCGTCGGTCTCGATCCGCAGACGCGCCGTCGCCTGTGGGAGATCATTCGCGGACTCAATCAGCAGGGCATGACGATTTTGCTGACGACGCACTACATGGAAGAAGTCGAATATCTGTGCGATCGCATCGGCATCGTAGACGCTGGCAAACTGATCGAAATTGGCACATTGGCGGAACTGCGGCAGAAGCACGGCGAAGGCTTGGTGATCAGGCAGGATGGCGATCGCTGGCACTACAAATTCTTTCCCTCGATCGACGAGGCCAACGCTTATCTGGACGCTCAGCCCGACAAAACCGGAATGATGACGCGCCCTTCTAATTTGGAAGATATTTTTGTTGAACTGACTGGACGCAATTTAGATTAGCGATCGAATCATTCACTACGGATAGCGCATTTGGATCTCGATCGATTGCATTCCAGCTAACAGAAACATCGCGTCTTGAAAGCGAGCAGGTCCCGTGACGGCGGGCGCGTTATTCGAGAATCCGTAGCCTTCCAGGGGCATTCCAAACGCACCGCGATCGAGAATTTCGTTGCCGTTGCGATCGTGATAAACGGCGAGTGCATATGATCCCGCAGGCAAGTTTGGAAATGAGTAGGTGAACGGTTGGGCAGTGGTTGCGATCGAAACGCAGGTACGCGCTACCGCGTTCTCATTGTCGTTGGGAAAGCCCTGCGCCGCATCAAAAAGCTTCAGGCAAACATTGCCTTCTTGCCCTTCAATTTCAGCAATTTGTACGGTGAGATTGGCCGTAAACTGAGCGTTGGCAGGCAGTGCGATCGCGCATTCCAAAACAAAGTCGCACCCAGCAATAGAATTCCCAATTCAATTCGCTTCATTTTCCCCTCCAATCTACTTTTAATTTAAGCTCGCCACTGCATCTGCGGCAGTTCAGTTGAAGCGAGCAGATTGCCTTTTGAAATCACATAGCGGACGGTCGATCGCCGCCGCAAAGCATCAAAGCGATCGATCGCATCCAGCACAATTAAACTCGCAGGGTTGCCGACTTCAATGCCGTATTGATTCTCAACGTCCAGTGTTTTTGCCCCGTTCCACGTCACCATGTTGTAGCAGGCATCCATTTCCGATCGACCTGTCATTTGTGACACATGAATCAGCATGAAAGCCACGTCTAGCATATTGCCTGTGCCCAGCGAATACCAGCAGTCTTGCACACAATCGTGCCCCAAACTGATATTCATGCCTTGCTGCCAAAGTTCTTTCACTCTCGTTAAACCGCGCCGTTTTGGATAGGAATCAAGCCGACCTTGCAGCGTAATGTTAATTAGCGGATTGACGATGAAATTAATCTGGCTGCGACGCAAAAAGCCTAACAGTTTGTAGGCATAGGCATTGTTGTATGAACCGAATGCGGTGGTGTGACTGGCAGAAACTTTTGAACCGTAGTTCGATCGAATCGCGCAGGCATTGACGACTTCTAGAAATCTCGAATTGTCGTCGTCAATTTCGTCGCAGTGAATATCAATCAAACGATCGTATTTTTGGGCAAGTTCAAAAATGCGGTGAATCGATCGCACTCCGTCTTCGCGAGTTAATTCGTAATGCGGAATGCCGCCAATCACGTCTGCACCCAAGCGCATTGCTTCTTCGATCAAGCCTTCATTTTGCGGACTGCCGTAGATGCCATCTTGCGGAAAGGCGACCACTTGCAATGTCATCCAGTCTTTGACGGCTTCGCGCACGTCCAGCAAGCCTTGCAGCGCCACCAAATTCGCCTCGCTCACGTCCGCATGAGAGCGCACGAACAAAACGCCCTGCATTGCCTGCTGCTTCAGCGTTTCGACTGCCCGCTGCTTCACGTCTTCCAGCGTCAAATCCTGCTTGCGATCGCGCCAAATTTCAATGCCTTCAAACAGTGTGCCGCTCTCGTTCCAGCGCGGTTCACCTGCCGTTAGTGCCGAATCGAGATGCACGTGCGACTCAACAAACGGCGGACTAACCAATTTGCCTTCCAGGTCGAGTTCTAGCTGCGCCGTGCCCGGAAGATTTGGCGCGATCGCGGCGATTTTTCCATCTGCGATCGCAATATCAGCGGCGATCGGTTCGGGCGCATTGGCTTTGAGCAGACGACCGTTGCGTAACAGCAGTGCATAAGCAGGCGTTGACATGGCGAGACGCAATCAATTTGTGACCCCATTAACGGTAGCACTGATTTCTGCTGCAATTCGTCGCTTGATACACCTTGCAAATTTTTTGATTGCAAGTTGAGAATCACATTTCAATTTCGGGAAATCTAATCTGAGAAGCCCGATCGATTCTGTTTGACTGGTTTGCGATCGCCACCGTCGCTGTCCGATTATTTTTCTTCAATTTCACCTTTTCACTAATTTCAACGATGACAAAAGCAAAGCATTTCCATTCCTAGAAACACGGACAGAGAATTCACCGAATCTGATTCGCTGGCTAATCATTCTCGCTTCGATCGGACTGGTGAGTAGTTTGGCGATCGGTCTACTGCTTAAACGTCAACCTGCAAATGCCCAATCTGCGAACGGCGATAGCTCAATTCAAGCCGTTGCAATTCAGGGTCGATCGAATGCTTCCTTCTGAGTAAATGGTTGCAAATGCATCATTTTGAGAATTGACGCTGTGGCTCAATCCGCTAGAATGCACGTCTTGGTGATTGAAAGCTGGATTCGCAAGCTTTGATTACACCCATCACGCAGGAGCATTCGATCGATTCATGAGCGCTTCGCCTTTTTGGAATAGCCTTCTTCGGAACAGCCGACGGTCTTGGCGATGGTTTGCTATCGCGCTGCTTGCCACCAGCTTGCTCAATCCGCTATGGATTAAGCCCGTCACTGCACAATCCACCGCTCAATCGGCGTTCGGAGCCAACTGCCAGCTTTCTGCTGACGCGATCGCCCAAAAAAATTCGCTGCGCCAAGCGGCTCAAGGCGCGATCGCACGGCTCAAGCTGGCTATCAAACGTTGCTCAGGCAGCACGCCGAACAGCTTCGCGCCTGTCGCAATCGCACTTGGCCGCAAACTCAAGGCATTTGGCTCCGTCTATATCCTTGTGATGCGCGTCCGGGATCGCTCGATGAACTGTTCGATCGCATTGTCAACAAAGGCTACAGCGAAGTTTACGTCGAAGCGTTTTACAACGGTCAAGTGCTGCTCCCAGCGGCACAAAACAACACAGTATGGCCTTCCGTCCTGCGGAATCCCGGATATGAAAATCGCGATCTATTGGCAGAGGCGATCGCCAAAGGCCGCGAACGTGGCGTCAAGGTTTATGCCTGGATGTTCGCGATGAACTTTGGCTACACTTATGCCCAGCGTCCAACTTCCGCTCCAGCCCTGGCTCGCAACGGCTTTGGTCAAACCAGCCTCACCTTCAACAGCGCACCAGGACCTAACACCGATCCGGCTAGCGGCAACAGCAGCGAGGAAACCTTTGCTGATCCCTACAGCCTGCAAGCCAAGCGCGACTACTACAACATGGCACAGGCGATCGCCCAGCGTCGTCCAGACGGAATGCTGTTCGACTACATCCGCTATCCCAGAGGCAGCGGCACAGCTTCGATCGCCAGCCGTGTGCAGGATTTGTGGGTTTATGGCAGTTCGGCTCAGCAGGCGTTGCTCGATCGCGCTACGAATCAAAAAGGCCGCGAACTGATTAGTCGCTTTCTCAGTCGGGGCTTTGTCACCGCAGGCGACATCACCGCCGTCAATGGCCTGTATCTCCAGGAAGGCGAACCGATGTGGCAAGGTCGAATTCCTCCCAACTTTCCGATTGGAACGACTGCCGCCCAGCAGCAGCCTTATTTGCAGTCGGAACTGTGGCGGCTCAGCGTTGCCCACGCCGTCCAAGGCATTCTCGACTTTCTGAATCTCGCCCTCGTCCCTGCTCAGCGGCAAGGCATTCCGGGCGGCGCAGTTTTCTTTCCAGAAGGCAACCAGCCGATCGGTCAAGGCTACGACTCGCGCCTGCAACCTTGGGATCGCTTTCCTAGCTCGATCGAATGGCATCCGATGTCCTATGCCACCTGCGGCGCAAACAATGCAAGCTGCATCGCCGCTCAAGTTCAGCGCGTCGTCAGTATGGCGCGACCCGGCACTCAGGTAAAGCCTGTAATCGCTGGAGTTTGGGGACGAGCAATCAGCAATCGCGCCTCGCTAGAAACACAAATGCAGGCAATCCGGCAGGCAAACCCGCAAATCAACTCGGTCAGCCACTTCGCTTACTCGTGGCAGGAACCGCAATCCGACAACGAACGCAAGTTCTGTCAGCTACGCTAAAGCGCATCTCGCCTTCTAAATATGGCTTCCTCTCGTGTCTACTGATCTTTCGGCTCAAAACCTTCCGCAAAAACTGCTCAGCGTCCACGATCGCTTGTGCGCTGAGTACGGCTGTCCCATTCCCTTTTTCACAATCTCGATCCCCTCAGCGAACTGGTTTCCTCGCTGCTGTCCCATCGCACTAAAAACGCAGATTCTGCTCGCGCCTTCAAACGCCTCAAAGCAGAATTTCCAGATTGGGAAGCCGTGCGCGATGCACCCACTGAAGCAGTAGAGCAGGCGATCGCGACCTGCACCTGGCCGGAACAAAAAGCGCCACGCCTTCAGCAGGTCTTGCGCCGCATCAGCGAACAGCGCGGCGAGTTGGCGATCGACTTCCTTGCCGATCTGCCCGTCCCCGAAGCGAGGGCTTGGCTAGAATCACTTCCCGGTGTAGGCCCCAAGACGAGTGCCGCAGTCCTACTTATTCAGCTGTCTACGTCGTCCTGCTTTGCCCGTTGACAGCCACCATCACCGCGTTGCAATTCGCCTAGGACTCATTCCTGCCAACGTTGCTGTTGGTCCTGCTCATACTCTCCTCTTCGCTCAGCTACCCCCCGACTGGACGGCACAACAGGTTTATGACAATCACGAGGTTCTGATGCTTCACGGGCAGCGGTGCTGTTTTTATCGGAAGCCGGAGTGCGATCGGTGTGTGGTGCGGGATTTGTGTTTATTTGGGAAGGGGCGATCGGCCTTTTAACAAACCGTTACAAGATTTCTTTTCAAATCAGTTGACACGTTTTGTTTTTCCTTGTTATATTGGTCAAGCGGTCGAGAGAGAAGCCAAGGCAAGCCAAGCGAAAGCAGCGCCAAGCTGGAGGTAGAACTCAAAGACC
>JAAUTJ010000293.1 GCA_012031475.1 Leptolyngbyaceae cyanobacterium SM1_3_5
GTGCCGCCCATGCCGAAGGAACTGACGGCGGCTCGGCGGGGCGTGTCGCCCTCGTGCCAGTCGCGGAGTTGGGTGTTGACGAAGAAGGGGCTTTGCGGAAAGTCGATTTGCGGATTGGGGAGCGGTGAAGTTGAGGCTGGGCGGGATTTTTTTCGTGCTTGAGGGGCGAGGGCGGTTTTGATTAGTCCGGCAATTCCGGCGGCGGCATCAAGATGGCCGATGTTGGTTTTGACCGAGCCGATCGCGCAAAATTCTCGCTGCTGCGTGTGTTGCCGAAACACTTTCGTTAGGGCGGCAATTTCGATCGGGTCGCCCAAGGCGGTTCCGGTTCCGTGTGCTTCGAGGTAGGAAATCGTTGCGGGTGAAAGGTTGGCCTGTTTGAGGGCGGCGGCGATCGCGTTGGCCTGACCTGCGACGCTGGGAGCCGTCAGCCCGACTTTTGCGCTCCGTCGTTGTTGACGGCTGAGCCGCGAATCACGGCGTAGATCGTGTCTCTGTCAGCGATCGCCTCGCTCAATCGCTTCAGGACGACGATGCCGACGCCGCTGCCGAATACGGTTCCGGTTGCGGCAGCATCAAAGGCGCGACAAACGCCATCGGCAGACATGACGCCATCATTTTGATACAGATAGCCCGATCGCCCGGACAGATCGATCGCCACGCCGCCCGCCAGAGCCATGTCGCATTCGCCATTCAGCAAGCTTTGACAGGCCAGATGTACGGCGACGAGCGAAGTTGAGCATCCGGTTTGGACGCCGCAGCTTGCGCCGCGCAAGTTCAGCTTGTAGGAAACGCGGGTCGGCATCAAGCCCATGACGTTGCTGATCACGGCTTGGACGCGATCGATCGAATCCCTTAGCTCTGGGTGGCTGTGCAGGTTGATCAGGTAGCTGTTCAGGGCGGCTCCGGCATAGACGGCGATCGAGCCTGCATACTGCTCTGGGTCGTAGCCCGCTTGCTCTAGGGCTGTCCAGGCGCATTCGAGGAAGATGCGGTGCTGCGGGTCGATTAGTTCGGCTTCTCTGGGCGAATAGCCGAAAAACTGGGCATCAAATCCGGCGATGTCGCTCAGGCTGGCAGCGGCTTTGACGTAGTTGGGATGGTCGCGCAGGGCGGGATCGACGTGCTGCAAGTCGGCATCGGAGAGCGGTTCGATGCTGCTGATTCCGGCGCATAAATTTTGCCAAAACTGCTCGATCGAATCGGCTCCAGGAAAGCGTCCGGCCATGCCCACAATCGCCACTCGCTCTTGCTTTTGGCGTTCAACGGCGGCGAGCTGAGTCCGGGCTTCTTTGAGGGCGGCGAGGACGCGATCGGATGTGGGGTCGAGGGGTTGCGGGTTGATCATCGCTGTCTCAGTAGGGTTTCAAGTTCTTCTAGTTCGGCCAAAATTGCGGTTTCGGGCGGTTGGGCGGGGGGATCGGGTGGTTGGGTGGGAGCGTTGGGTGGATTATCCGGCGGCGCGTCGATTAGCGTGGTGAGGTGTTGGGCGAGATCGCGAATCGTGGGATGCTCAAAAATCGCGGTTGCCGTCAGGGAAACGCCTAAATTCGTCTCCAGCCGATTCTTGAGTTCCACTGTCATTAGTGAATCCATGCCCAAATCGAAAAAGCCTTGCTGCGGGCTGGGCAGTTGCGCGGATGGCAGACCGATCACCTTGGCGACTTCGGTTTGCAGATAGGTGAGCATTGAGGCGGGTCGGCGCTGCACTAGGGGCTGAGCGATCGATCGAAAGTCCGCAAAAAATGGCGCGTCCACCCGATCGATAAACTTCGACCAGTCGATCGGAATCACACCGACCTGAGCGCGATTCTGCCGGAGTAGCTGCCCAAAAATTTGCAGTCCGGTCGCAGGCGCGATCGCCCGAACCCCCCGCGATCGAAGGCGGTTTTGCTGCCCTGTAGCCGAGCCGATTTCTGACCAAACGCCCCAGTTGATGCTCAAGGCGGGCAGTCCGATCGCTTGTCGGTGATGTGCCAGCGCATCCAGGAAGGCATTCGCGGCAACGTGATTCGCCTGTCCGGGCGACCCCAGCAGGGAAGCCGCAGACGAAAACAGCACGAAAAAGTCAAGCGATCGATCCTGCGTCAGTTCGTGCAGATTCCAGGCTCCTTGCACTTTGGGCGCGAGGACGCGATTGAAGCGATTGCCGTCAAGCTGCATCAGCAATCCGTCATCGAGAACGCCCGCCGCATGAATCACGCCGCGAAGGAATTTGATCTCACTAAGGACGGTGGCGAGTTGCGATCGATCGGACACATCCGCCTGTTTGACGATCACGTTGGCGGATTCGCGGAGGGTATCGATCGAGCTTTGGGCGGCGGCTGTGGGGGCGTTGCGGCTGACCAGAACGATTTGCTTTGCGCCCTGCTGAATCAGCCAGTTTGCCAGTTGTAAGCCGAGTCCGCCGAGTCCACCTGTGATCAGGAAACAGCCGCCCTTATCCCTAGCCCCTTCTCCCCAGGGAGAAGGGGGATCGAACCTTCAAAGTCCCTCTCCCCCAGGGAGAGGGATTTAGGGTGAGGGCAAGATCGCCCCATCACCACGATCTTCCCGTGTGTTTCGCCTGCTGCATCAAACGAAAGGCGGCGGCGACTTCAGAACTGGGGAAGGTCGATCGCGGCAAGGGCTGAAGTTCACCCGATTGGAATCGTGCCAGCAGATCGCGGAGCATCGACTGGAGGCGATCGGGCTTTTGCTGGGCGATTTGCATCAGGTCGATCCGGTGATAGTCGATTGAGGGGTGGTGCTGGTGGACGCGATCGAGGCTCCAGACATCGCGCTTGCCGATTTCGAGGAAGCATCCGGTCGGCTTGAGGACGGCGAGACTTTTGGGAATGAAGTCGCCAGACAGGGAATTGAGGACGACATCGACGCCTTTGCCGTTGGTCTGGTGCAGAATTTCGTCAGCAAAATCGAGATTGCGCGAGTTGAAAATTCGGGAAACGCCGATCGATTTCAACAGTTCCCACTTGCCCAAACTGGCCGTTGCCCAAACTTCCGCGCCCGATCGCTGGGCAAGCTGAACGGCTGCTAATCCAGTTCCCGTTGCGGCAGCGTGAATGAGAATGCGCTCGCCCGCCTTCAGATTTGCCAGCCGCAGCGCATAATCTGCCGTCAAGAAGTTGGCGGGAATCGTGGCGGCTTCCTCGAAGCTGAGGCGATCGGGTTTGGGCACGACGAGGGCGGCGGCGATCGTGACAAACTCGCTGAAGCTGTTGGGCGCAAGGGCGACCACCGCATCGCCAATCTGTAAGTCGGTCACAGCCGAACCGATCGCCGCCACGATTCCGGCACACTCCACCCCGAAGCCGTCACGATCGAACGGCAGCACTCCGATCGCGTCCAGCACATCGATCAGGTTCAGTCCGGTCGCCTGCACTTGAATTTCGACTTCGTGCGGATCTGGCGATCGCCGCTGCATCGGTTGCCATTCCAGATTTTCCAACGTGCCGCGAGTCGAGATCGTCAGACGCGACGGTGCGATCGAAGCTATGGTCAGCCGCGCTGCATATCGATTCGACTGCCGCAGAGCGATTTGCGCTTCTCGATCGCTCGATCGCAGTTCGGCCAGCAGCGATCGCACTGCTTGTTCAGGGGAATGGTCGGATCGAGGTCGATTTGCCGACAGCAAAGGTTCGGATGCTCCAGCGCAATCACTTTGCCCATGCCCCACAAAGGCGACTGCGCGATTCCTGGCAAGGCTTCACCCGCGATCGACACGGCTCCCTGCGTCACGATCGCCAGCGTCAAGCCCGAATGTGCCGCCTGCACCAGATGCAGCAAATTCTCGCAGCCTGCCGGATCGATCGCCGCATCCAAGCTCCACAGGTAAACGATTTGCGCCGATTTGACTTGGGCTGCCCCCCAACCCCCCACCAATACTGGGGGAGCCGAGCCAGTCCTCAAAGTCCCCCACCAGTGGGGGATCTAGGGGGCGATCGCGCTGCGGAGCGTCAACCAGCATTCCGCCTGTCGCCTGCGCGAACGCTTGCCCGAAGCCTTGCCGATCGCCAAAAATCAGCAGCGGCGTTGGCTCAGACTGCGGCGGCAAATCGATCGATCGCCACTCGACTTCATACAGCCAGTCTTGCCAGTTGGATTGTTGGTTGGTCTTTTGCAGGTGCAGCCCGTCCAGCGTCGCGATTCGTTCGCCCGTCTCGGTGCAGATTTGCAGGTCGGCAATCACGCGATCGCTGACAGTCCGCAGCTTAACAACGCTCCACAGCCGATCGATCGGCGGGCGATGCAGCGTGAATCGATCGAAGCCGACGGGCAAATAGGTCGCATCGGCATCGGGCAGTGCCGCGCCAACGACCTGCAAGGCGGCATCAAGGGCGATCGGGTGGAAGTGATAGGGCGACGATTCGGACAGGTGAATTTCTCCGATCGCCTGCCCGTCTCCCTGCCAAATCTGCCGGAGCATCTGAAAGCTTGCGCCATAGTCGAAGCCGATCGATCGCGCCTCTTGGTAGTAGATCGCTGGATCGATCGATCGCGGACAGTTGGCACGAATCGCAGCGAGATCGATCGAGTCGGGGCGATCGTCTGTGGCGTTTAGAGTGCCGATCGCATGGCGATTCCAGCCGTCTTTCTGGCTGAAAATTTCTACCCGATCGTCAGTTCGCACAAGCTGGACGGGCGTTTCATTTGTGGACAGAACGATCGGCTGCTGAATCTTGAAATCCGACAGGCTGATCGCACCAGTCGGCACTCGATCGCGTCCGGCAGCGATCGCCATCTCGACGAAGGCAGCGATCGGAAAAATCACCTGACCTGAAACTTGATGTTCGGCAAGAAAGGCGGGAGACTGTTCGCTGATTCGATTCTCGAAATGAACGGTAGAAGATCGCGCCAAATCGAGCTTTTGCCCCAAGAGCGGATGGCCTTTTTTGCCGATCGATCGAACCAGTAGCGCTGCTGCTGAAACGGATAGGTCGGCAACGTGACGCGCCGCCTCACAGTCTGCTCAAATTGCGCCCAGTCGATCGCCTCACCGCGCAAATATTTCTCCGCCACGTTCACCCAAATCGATCGCCAGCCGTCTGCTTCAGCCAGATTGTCACTGATGAAAATGTTTGCGATCGCGTCTCCCTTGGCAAAGGCGGCAAGCTGCGATCGACAGTCTTCTGTGGAACTGGCAATGCAGCAGAGCCGATGGGCAAACTGCGATCGACCCGTGTTGGCGCTGAAGCAGACATCGGCCAGCGGGCGATCGGGATGGGCGGCGAGATGCTCGGCGTAGCGATCGGTCAGTTCACGCAGGGCGGCGGGCGTTTTGGCGGACAGGGTGAGCAGGTGGAGGGGGCGATCTGCTGCGCTGATCTCGGAGAGTACGGACTCGATCGACGCAGGTTCAGCCTGATACGCACCTAGCACCACATGGGCATTCGTGCCGCTAAAGCCGAATGAACTGACTCCTGCTACTTGCAGCGGTTGCGGAGTGCGGCGGGTGGCGACGTTCAGCGGCAGGCGATCCCAATCGACGTGTGGCGTTGGCGTTTGCAGGTGCAGATGCGGCGGAATTTCCTGATGCTGCAAGGCCAAGACGACCTTGATTAGTCCCGCGATTCCGGCGGCGGCTTCGAGGTGGCCGAGGTTGGTTTTGACTGAGCCAATTTGCAGCGGGCGATCGATCGAGTGCGAGTTAGCAAAGACCGACCCGATCGCGTTGAGTTCGATCGGGTCGCCCAGTGCCGTGCCTGTGCCGTGCGCTTCCAGATAGCCGACCTCAGCCGGATCGAGGCCAGCATTTTGCAGCGCTTGGCGAATCACCTGCACCTGAGCGGGGCCATTTGGGACGGTGAGGCCGCTGCTGCGTCCGTCTTGGTTGATGGCACTCCCGCAAATCACGGCGAGAATGTTGTCCTGATCGGCGATCGCATCTGCCAGTCGCTTCAGGACGATGACGCCGCAGCCTTCCGCCCGTCCAAAGCCGTCTGCGCTGGCATCAAAGGTTTTGCAGCGACCGTCAGCCGCCAGCATTCGCGCTTGGGAAAAATTGATGCTGAATTCCGGCGAAATAATCCGGTTGACGCCGCCTGCGATCGCAAACTCGCACTCTTGATTTCGCAAGCTCTGACAGGCGAGATGGACGGCGACGAGGGAAGATGAGCAGGCCGTGTCGATCGCCACGCTTGCCCCGGTGAAGCCCAAGCTGTAGGACAAGCGACCCGCCGCCGTGCTGTGCGAATTTCCCGTCGCGAGGTAGGCATCGATCGCGCTGATGTCTCTCGTAAACAACTGCTGCGAATAGTCGTTGCTGCTGATGCCGATGAACACGCCCGCCCTGCTGCCGATCGCGGGCACCATTCCAGCGTTTTCGAGCGCTTCCCAACTGACTTCTAGGAGCGATC
>JAAUTJ010000294.1 GCA_012031475.1 Leptolyngbyaceae cyanobacterium SM1_3_5
CCGTGAAGCCAAAGCTGTCTTGACGAGCCGCGCTGATCAGGAAAACTTGGGAGGTGGAATTTGGGCTGGTCGATTGTATCCAGACCACATTGCCGCCTGAAATGCTGGTCGCTGAGTTGTTCTCGCTGCTGTTGCTGGTCAGTTGAACGGGCGGGGCATCCAGGCGATCGCGAAAGAACAATTCCGCGATCGAACTCGTTGCGGTTCTACCCTGCCAAACAATGTTGGAGCCGGAAATTTGCGGATTGTTCGCAAATCCGGTGGTGGGGGAGAGGGCGATCGGAGCGGTGGGCGTTCCGCCAACGGTGGTAAAGAAAATTGTGGAATTACTGCCAACCGTATTTTGCCAGACGACGTTAGAGCCGGAAATTCGCGAATTCGAGTCGTTCGTCGTGTTCGTGGTCAGGCGGACGGGCGGATTCACGCCGTTGGAGAAGAAGATTTCAGAATTACTCTCCCAAACAATGTTGGAGCCAGAAATCTGCGGCAGTTGGTCGTCCGTAGCGTTGTCGGTGAGTTGCTGAACGTTGGTGCCGTTCCAAAAGAAAATTTCGGAATCGGTCACACCCACATTTTCGTTTTGCCACACCAAATTCGAGCCGGAAATCTGGACGTTGACATCATCCGTAGCATTTTCGGTGATCTGCCGGACGCTTGAGCCGTTCCACAAGAAGATTTCAAAATCATTGCCTTGGTCGCGGCCACCCCGACCATACCAACGACATTCGTGCCAGAAATCACCGGATCACGATTATCGCCTGCCAGTGAAAGCTGCGTCGGAGTAGTTGATGCGGGATTGCTGACGTTTTGCAGCAGCAAAATTCGCGCACTGCTGCCTGTGCCTTCTTGCCAGACGACATTGGAGCCAGAAATTTGCGGGTTGCGATCGTCCACGCTGTTGTTGGTGAGCGATCGCGTTGTGTTGCCGTCACTGTAGACAATTTCAAAATCACCGCCCTCACTGCCCTCCCAAACCACATTGGAGCCAGAAATTTGCGGGTTGCGATTGAACGGGGTGGTCGTTTGCAGGGGACGGGCTGACCCTCGGTTGGTGTAGGTGAGTCGTCCGGCGGCGATGTCAGCCTGCGTGAAGGTTCGATTGGGCGCAGTAATCACCTCATTGTTAAACAGCAACGAACCGCTCTGGGGCAGCGTCGTGAGCGTGTAAACCAAATTGCCCGTCGGCTGTTCGTTATCGGTGGCGCTCAGTAAGTTGCTGTTGAGCGTGGCGGTTGTGCCCCGGATAACCGAAATGCCGGATACGGCGATCGCTGGATTGGTATTTCTGGGTTCTGGCCCTGGACCAGGACTAGGACTTGGACTAGGACTTGGACTCGGACTTGATGGGGCGATCGCGCTGTAGCGCAACTGGTAGCGGGTGCTGTCCTGACGGGTGCGAGGCGTGACGCGCAAATAGTAAACTCCGGCGTCTAGCGTCCGGTTAATTTGCTCAGTGAGACTTCCAGGACGACGTGACTGCGTGATGACGCGACCGCGATTGTTTAGAAGAGCAAGGTCAGCATTGTCGCGAAGCTGCAAGAGGGAAAAGCTGCTGCTGCGGCGATCGGAAAGTTGAAAGCGAAAGAAGTCAGCCGGATCGCCTGAGCCGATCGCCTCGCTGATCTGTTTGCGTCTGGCAGCGATCGTCAGCGATCGAGCTTGGTTGAGGCGATTTCCTGGATCTCTAGCCATCAGCTTTCCTTGTGCGGGCAAACACAGTTCAAAAGTAGCTGTAATAAAATACCCTGTCTTTACAAGAAAATTACAGGCCAAAGAAGTTTCTTTGAGTTCTGAGTTGCAGTTGGAGGCAGCGTGGTTCGCGGTTCGCTTTAAGATCGAGTCAGATTTGTTTGTGGCATTTTGTCTTGTGAAGAGTCGTGAACCGCGTGTCAGTCTTGTTCTGTACCATTTATTTAAGTGGTCGATCGTTAGTCCGATGCTGCATGGCTATTTTCGGGGACGCATTGATGGGGCTGATCAGGTGCCAAGGCGAGGACCGCTGATTGTGGTGAGCAATCATGCTAGTGATTTTGATCCGCCAATTTTGTCGGCAGCGGTGCGGCGTCCAATTTCCTACATGGCAAAAGAGGAACTGTTTGAAATTCCGGTTTTTAGTCGAGCGATCGCCCTCTATGGAGCTTATCCAGTCAAGCGCGGTTCACCCGATCGCAGTGCAATTCGGGCGGCGATGACGCAGCTTGAAAATGGCTGGGCGATCGGCATTTTTCTGACGGGAACGCGGACGATCGACGGACGAATTGATCAGGCGAAGCTGGGAGCGGCGATGATTGCGGCAAAGATGCAGGTGCCGCTGCTGCCCGTCAGTTTGTGGGGGACGCAGGCGATCGTTCAGAAGGGAAAGCGGTTGCCGCGATCGGTGCCGATTACCGTGCGGATTGGGTCGGTGATTGAGCCGCCAAGTTCGGGAGATCGATCGACTTTGGAGGTAGTCACGGCTCAGTGTGTAGACGCAATTCACCGACTGCATGACTTGGGACGCTGACAAATTTGCCATTTGCCTTTCACTGACACCCGACCTGTACAGACGCGAGATCTCGCGTCTTTCCCCGCTGACACCTGACACCCGACACCCCTAACTCTGCAATTCCTCCAGTCGCGCTAAAACTTCTGCGCTGTGGATTGCGGGTTGGACACCGAGGAAGCGATCGCGCAAGGTTCCGGCTGGGTCAACGATGTAGGTGTGTCGGAGGGACATCGCGCCGAGCCACGAGCCGTAGGCTTTGCTGACGGTTCCTTTGACATCGGCAAGCAGAGGGAAGCGGAGTCCTTCGGAGTCGCAAAATTCAGCGTGGGACTGCACGTCGTCGGCGCTGATGCCGAGGATTTGCGTGTTTTTGGCTTGGTATTTGGGCAGGTCTTGCTGGAAGCGACGAGCTTCGAGGGTGCAGCCTGGAGTGAAGTCTTTGGGGTAGAAATATACGACGACCCACTGGCCGCGATAGTCGGAGAGCGAAACTTTGCCTTCGCCTGTGTTGGTGGGCAGGGTGAAGGCGGGGGCGGGCTGATCGATCGCAGGCTGCTGGCCGCCCAGCGCGATCGCAGCGGGAACGGTAGTCAAGCACATCAGCAGCGCGAAACTGCAAGCCCAAAGCCAGCGCAGCAGGAGTCGATTCATGGAAGGTACAATTTGGAAAGATTGAGAAGAACTGATACTAAGTTTACATTGCTTAATGTTTGAAAGGGGGAACGGGGCGATCGCTTCAGGCTGGCTAAAGTGGGTCAGGGCTGAAGTTCGTCAGAAAGCTGCCAAGATGATCTACCCTGTTGAGAGCGCTCTAGAGTACTAGTAGCTGTTGATTGCCTTGACGAAATTTGGTTTGCGATCGCAGTCAACCGCGCTTCTGTTTTCGTTCGTTCGCTGTAGTCAGGAATTCCGCTGTGACTTCTCAACCGACTCAAATCCAAGCGCTCATTCAGCAGATTGATTCTGTTCTCAGCGATCGGGACCAGGGTTGCTCTGGGGATTGTCCAGCGAGGCTCAGCAGCAGCGAGCCGTCTTGATGCGGACTCGCGAATATCTGGTGGCGCTGTTGCAGTCGGGCGCGGGGCGACCTGCCGGGGGGTGGATTGCCGCTGGGTCAATCCGCTCAGGGGCAGGTTCCCGCTGCGGATTCGGCTCAGCAGGTGCTACAGGCCGTGATGCAGGAGATGGCTTTTTGCGGACAAACGTGATGCAGCCGTTGCGATCGGATCTAGAGCAGCTACAGCAGCAGCGATCGACCCTGCAAGAAGAAGTGCGGCAGCTTGAGGCGCAGCGGCAGCAGTACCGTTTGCCTCCGGTCAATCAGCAGCTCATGGATGAACTGATGCGATCGCTCACCGATCGCATTCAAGAGCGGCTGTCCAGCCAAATCGCTCAAATGGGCGGGCAAATGGGCGGGCTGCCCGCAGATTCGGCTGAAACTGACCAGTACGTGCTGAAGCTGGATTCTTCGCTGCGCGTCATGTTTGATTCGCTGCAAGCCGATCTGCAAAGCTACCAGCGATCGCTCAGCGCCAGCCTGGAAAAGATGCACACGCTCGGTCAGCAAAGTGAAGCGCTGTTTGCCGCCCTCGTCAATCGACTGGCGCAGCAGCTTGGCCGCGAAACGTCCGGCTATTTGCGTCCGGCTGAAGGTGAAGAGGTGCAGATCGATCGCCTCCTCCGCGAGCTTGGCCTACCCAACACAACCACCAGCACCAGCAGTCCGCCGCAGTTGTCAACGCCCCCATCCGACAATCTGCTTAATATCGATCTGCCGCTTAACTTGCCGCAGCCGGACATCGACGAAGAAATTACGCTGTTTCAGGTTGATCCCGCAACTGCTCCACCTGTGGACGAAGAAATTACGGTCTTTCAGGTTGATCCTCAGCCGATCGCCCCGGTCAATCCGCCGATCGCGGCTGATGCTGAACCGACCGCTGATCTCGATAATTTCTATGAAAGCTTGTTTGGTAATCGCGCCGTGCCCTACGCAGGCGAGGACAAGCCGCCCACAGGCGAAGCAATCGCCGCTGATTCGCTGGCAACTGATCCGCTGGCAACTGATTCGCTGCTCGATAATTCGCCGCCCGCCGATCTCGAGCCCTGTTCGCTGAATCGTCCGCTGCTGCGTCTGGTGTGGAATCGCCCGTTGCAAAATCGCCTGTTGAGCAACCGCCCGTCGATTTAACTGAGCCGCGATCGCTCGAATCGTTTTTGTTCACGCCAGACCCAGAAGTTGCGCCTGCTGAACCCGGACCCGAACTGGAGGAACCGGACTCGATCGAATCAGTTCGCAGCCTATCTGAACTGATCGAGCTGCCCACTAAAGGACCTGCGTCCGAACCGCCTGCATCGATCGCTGTGTCGCCTGCCGCCCCGTCGATCGATGCAGATATCGAAGAAGATACCTACATTCCTGCTCCGCCCGAAGAAGATTTGCTGGGTAGCCAAGACGCGATCGAGCAGGGCGGACTGATGCAGCTTGATGACAACACGCTTCAGCAGCTTTCCACCGATTTGTCCAATCTTGAAGGGCTGGATCTGTCCGCCGAGTCGATCGCGTCCGTCCCTGCAACCGATCTGAGTCTGGATGATTTGTTCGCTGAACCAGCCTCGGCTGAACCCATTCCTGAACCGGAACTCAATGCTGAAGTAGAACTCGGTACGGAAGCGGAACTGCTCGATCTGTTTGAGCCTACTCAGCCTTCTGAGCCGGAACTCGGTACTGAAGTAGAACTGGATGCTGAAGCAGAACTGCTCGATCTGTTTGAACCTGCTCAGCCGGAAGCGATCGCGCCAGAAGATACCTTGGATCTGTTTGGGGATGCGCCGGAGCCGCCGCCCAGCGATGCAGAACTGCGCGATCTGCTCGACATTCACACGCCGCCCGATGCGCCGCCCGACCTGCCGCCGGATGCACCCCCACAGCCGCCCATTCCACCGCCGGACTTGCCGCCTGACCTGCCGATTCCGCTTGCGGCGATCGATACCGTTCCGGGAGCGCTACGCGATCGCACCCCAATTCTCGCTGCGGATGTCGATGATTTGTTTCCGCTGACGGTCACGCCTGCGGAAGTCGAACTGATGGCGACCGACTTGCCCGTCGAGGATCTGAATTTTCCTGCGGATGCGATCGGCGTTGAGCCGCTGGAGCCACTGGAGCCACTGGACGCGATCGCGCCCTCCGAATCGAGCGAAGATTTAGCCAGTTTGTTCGCCCAATCGCCCAGCCTGGAGGAAGCACAGGCGGCAGGTTCAACGGAATTGATCGCCGCTGGCTTGTCGCTAGAAGATTTGTTTGCGCCGACCGATGAGAGCGCCGATGAGAGCGCCGATGAGAGCGCCGATGAGAGCGCCAACCCTCCGGCTGAGCCGCTCATGCTTGATGACTTTGTGCAAGATCTGCCTCCTCTCGATCGCCAGCCGCCCCTGCTGAGATCGGACACGATTGAGCCAGAAGTGTTTGATGGAGAAGTGTTTGATGCAGAAGATCTCGACGCATTGTTTACCGAGTCGGAAGCGGAAATTTCGGCGGCTCAAGCGCCTGTGATGCCGACGATCGAAGAGCAAACGCTGCTGGGCGACTTGCTGTTTGACACGCCCGACCTGCCGGAACCGCTCGCCCCAGAAGAAGCAGGCTTGACGCTCGACAGCTTCACCGAGTCGATCGATGCACCTGCGGCTGAGTCGATCGGGCCATCGCTGCCCGTCCCAACGGAATCAGCCTGTTCGCGCCATCTGCTTTTGATCTCGATGAACCAGAAGCGTCGGAGGCACTGACGCTGGAAGACTTTTTCACCGAGTCGCCTGCCGTTCTTGACCCCAGAAGTCGATGCCGACCCTGCTGCTCGAAGATTTGCCGCCGG
>JAAUTJ010000295.1 GCA_012031475.1 Leptolyngbyaceae cyanobacterium SM1_3_5
AAAAGGGGTCAACAGCGGACGCGATTGTCTCGTTAAAAAAATTTCTTGGGGGATGTGGCTGAAAGGTCACGACCGTCGAAATCGAATTCGGCACTCGCAGCCGACACGATCGGTTCGATGACCTGTCGATGGCCGCGATGCACACCATCGAAGTTTCCCAGGGCAGCGATCGTTGGGGTTTTAGCCGTAGCAAGAGAAGAAGTGACCCACACGCTTTACAGTCTGACACAAAGGCGGCGCGATCGGGTTTGGGGTGTCGGCGGGGTGGTAGAGACGCGAGATTTCGCGTCTGCACGGGGAAATCCGTAGAATTTCGTTAGTTGAAATGGCGCGATCGCGGTGAGCTTTGATAGAGCGTTCATTTGTTCTAGTGGGGTGGAAACAAATGGTAGTGCTGTCGGCAAGTCAAGCAAAAGATCAAGCGATCGAGCAGTTGCGGAGTCGGCTGCGTCCGGGGCAGCAGCGAATCTCAGATTGGCAGGGTGGACCTTTGGCGGTTTCTGCGGTTCCCGGTGCGGGCAAGTCAACAGGCATGGCGATCGCCGCTGCCATTCTGCTCAGTCAGCGCTATCGTCAGGCCAAACTTCAGCAATCGATTCCCATCGGGCAGCTTGTTTTGGTAACGTTCACGCGATCGGCAGTCGCCAACCTCAAAGCCAAAGTGCGGCAAGCGCTTAGACAGCTATCGCTTGCGCCCAACGGCTTCGTCGTCCACACGCTACACGGACTCGCCCTCAACATCGCCACCCGCCACCCAGAACTGTCGGGCTTGCGGCTCGATCGCATCACGCTCGTTTCAACCAATCAAAGCCATCGCCTGATTCGGCTGAGCGTCGAACAGTGGCTCGCCACGAACCCGCCGATCTATCAGCGGTTGATCGAGGGGCGATCGTTTGACGGAGAAGAAACCGAGCGGCTGCGGCGCAGTCCGTTTTGCGAACCGAAATTCTGCCCGCTCTGACCTACACTGCCGTTCATGAAGCAAAAAGCTCTGGCCTGTCGCCCGTCGATCTGCGTGAACTGAGTCAAACAATGCCGTCCGACGAATATGACGTGCTGGCGATCGCGGCAGGGCTATATGAGCAGTACGAATCGCTGCTGCGATCGCGTCAGCTAATCGACTACGACGATATGATTTTGGCCGCGCTGCGCGTTCTAGAAATGCCGAAACGCGCCGACTGTGGCAGCAGCAAATTTTCGCCGTCTTTGAAGACGAAGCCCAAGATTCATCGCCGCTGCAAACGCGCCTGCTGGAAATTCTAGCGACTGACCCCACGCCACCCACGCCGATGCTAAATCTGGTGCGCGTTGGCGACCCCAATCAGGCAATTAACTCCACCTTTACTCCGGCTGACCCGATTTTCTTTCGCCAGTTCTGCGAAACCTGCGATCGCGAAGGCCGTTTGGCCGAAATGGATCAGGCCGGACGCAGCAGCGAAATCATCATGGATGCGGCTAACTTCATGCTTGCCTGGGTGAACTCGCGCTACAGTCGATCGCCCGACGACACGCTGGCCTTGCCCTTTCGTCCGCAGCAAATTCATCCGGTTGCATTCGATGACCCTCAACCGAACGCCAATCCCGACCCGATCGGGAAAGGACTTGAACTCTGCACACCTCGCGATGTTTACCATACGGTTGAAGCAATCGGCCAGCGCATCGCCCAGCTTTTTGCGATCGAACCTCAAGCCAAGATCGCGATTTTGGTGCGAGAAAATCGGCAGGGGCAGCTTGTCTCCGATCGACTGCGCTATCCCGATCGCTACGGACTGGACTTGGATTTGAGCGACATCGAAATCTACGACGTGGGGCAGCAAGATCGTCACTCGCACATTCCCAGCGAAATGCTTGCCCTGTTGCAGTTTCTCGATCGCCCCCATTCGCTCCGACGCGCTCAAAGCCGCCTTGCAGGTGATGGTCGATCGCCAACTGATTCCTGCCCAAGATCTGAATATTCTCGCTGCCCAGCCCGAACAGTTCCTCTATCCTGGCCCGCTCGATCCGGCTCAGCCCGACCCGATGCAGCAGGCGCGGCGATTCTGTACGAGCTTGCTGCGGGCGCGGTTGGAACTGCCGCAGTATCAACTCATTTCGTTTCTCGCTCTGGCTTTGCAGTACGAGCAGAGCGAACTGGCAACAGCGGACAAGTTGAGCGATCGCCTCGCTCAGCAAACAGCGGGCAACCACTCAATGAGCGTTGTTCTTGCCGCCTTGGGGGAAATTGCCGCTTCTGAGCAGTTTGCCCCGGTGGAAACCGACAATGTGGAGGAGCGGTATACGCGATCGCGACAGGTGACGGTGATCACAATGCACAAAGCCAAAGGACTCGATTGGGATTTTGTGTTTCTGCCGTTTCTGCATGAGCATTTGATTCCGGGGCGTCTCTGGATTCCACAGCAGGCAAAGTTCTTGGGCGATTTCAGCTTGGCGGAAGTCGCACGGGCACAAATTCGCGCCCAAATTCACGAGGACGACACGCTGCCAGAAGTTGCCACTGCTTGGCAGCGAGCCGGATACTTAAAAATTGCGGAAGAGTTTCGTCTGCTGTATGTGGCGATGACTCGTGCCAAGCGCCTCTTGTGGATGTCTGCTGCTCAAAAAGCGCCCACAAGCTGGAACGCGCCCGATCGCCTCGAAGACAAAGCACCCTGCCCCGTCTTGACGGCGCTGCGACAGCGCTATCCGCAAGCGATTGTGTCACTACAGTAGTTGCGCCGTTGCGCCATACGATAAATGCCTGTCAAGACAGAAACTCCTTGCGCTGCGGCAACTTGCGCTCCTGCCCCGACAGGCATTTGTCTATTCGGCTCTAACGAATCGGCTCTAATGAACTGATGAGGCGATCGCCTATGAGTTGGCAGCTTGCGCGGCCAAAAGCTGCTTGAGCTTTTCTAGGTCTTGCGCCCAGCGCGGATCAGGCTGCACGGCTTCCGGGTCTGTGGGAGTAGTGGAGCGCTTGCTGTTGGCTTTGTTTGCACCATTGCTGCCACCTTTGCGGCGACTGCTGGCTGCTGGTGCAGGGGCACTCGTGGCTGCAACTGGGCGGGGAGCCGATTCGTCTTCGCCCTTAGTGCGAGGCAGCGCTTTCTCGATTTTGATCGCGGTGTCTTTGATCTGGTAGCCGTTGAATTTTTCGATCAGCTGATCGGCCTCTTCATCCGTTTTCACGGTGACAAAGCCAAAGCCGCGACACTTGCCCGTTTTGCGATCGGTAATGATCTTGGTCGAGACAGACGGCTCAAAATCAGCAAACACAGACTCTAGCTCTTGGCGCTCTAGGTCTTTGGGCAGATTACCCACATAGAGACGAATAGACATGACGGAAACCTCCAGACTTGGTTCAGACAAACTTGGGTGGTGGCATCAAATTTGACACGATTGGTCAAAACGCACAAAGACTGCAATCAACACTGAGAGTCGATGGACGGCACTACACGGAACTCATCTTTCTTGCACAAGTGGCGTGTTGGCTTTGACGATGGAATCTACTCAAAATGTTATGTAACATCCTGCAATCAACTCGTCATGCTGGGGAGAGAACCTGACAAATCTCGGTCACAGCTACTTTCACCAAAGCTACATACCGTGAAGATCAAACCATTTGCGGCTGATGCAGCTTCGGATACGCACACCATCCACTAAGTTACCACGCTAGCACCTCGATCGGTAGCTAAGATGACGAATTTAGGATGGGCTTGATGAAAAACTTGCATAGTTTAAGACAGCGGTGAATTCAATAGGGCTTAAAGAAAGGCCAGTTCTAGCTTGAGAACTGGCCTGTGTTGCTGTGTTGGGAGGAAAACCTGATACCGAGACGCTTCTCCGAGCTGCACGATGCACCCATAGGAGTTTTGATTACGCCCAGATAACCTGTTTTATGTATAGAAATGTAACATAGTTGCGCCCAAAGCGGCAACAATTTGCCGCCGCTCATTTTACTGCCCCATGAACCTAGCTGTGCAAAATCAAGTAAGTACCGAGTAGCGCCGCTGCGATCGCCAGTATCGTCGACCACACCGGATGGCCGCTGCGAAACGTGACGCCGCCAGACGATCGCAGCGACTCGACATCGATCCAAAGGGTTGCTCCACGCCGAAACCAGCCTGTAATGGTAATCGATCGCCCCACGAGGGTATCCGGGCGATGTGGATGCAGCAGCAAATTTCCGGCTGCGCCCAGTTGCGACAGATAGTGCAGCTTGACTAGGCCATCCTCCGTTTGCAGCAGCAGGTCTTGCCCCAGCCAGTTGCGAATGCCCGATCTTCCCAGGAGCTTACCTTGCAGCCGTACAGGTTGACTGTCAACTGGGAGCTTGGCCGCATCACTCAATAAGCCCGCCAGTGCCGGATCGACTTGGGTGTTGGTCGATCGAATGTCCGGGAAAAAAGCGTTGATCCGCAGAATCGTGCCGATGCTAAAGCCCATCAGCATTAAGCCCCAGAGCAAACCGCGATCGCCGCTGAACCAGTCGATCGATCGCCAGTCGAACACCTCTGCCACGCGACCGACCAGCCACAGCAGCAGCGCGATCGCCGACCCTGCCGCTGCGCCCAAGAATGGAGCCGCTTGCAGCCGCAGTTGCGGAGAACGAGCGGGAATCGATTGTATGTTGACAGCCCGCAAGCTGACAGCCGGAACCAGTCGCCACTGCCGCGCATAGCCCGCCAACAGAGTGAGTCGATCGCCCAGTCGCGGATGCGATTGGTTCAATGTCAGCCAGTGCCGACCGGAATTGCTCACATCCCACTCCAGCCCGGACTGGAGGAGGCGCGGGTCGGGACTGATGGCGGCACGAGGCGCGATCGGCAAGAGCAGATCGAAACTTTCCAGCAGCGGATGGGTCTGGCCTTGCTGTTCGATCGCACTGGCCGTCAGACCGGAAAGCTTTAGCAGTGCGGCCGCGAGTCCATTTGGATTGCCCGTCAGGTTGCAGGCAAATCGATCGCTGTAATATTGTCGCACTCGCGCCAGCCACAGCCCCGGCCAGCGCAAGAGCCAGTGTAGTCCGTAGCTGATGGCGGAAACGATCGCTGCGATCGATCGGAGGATGACATTTCTGGAGCGATCGCCCCAGCCTGCCACCTGCCAGTACACCCAGTAGGGAATCTGCGTCACCAAAACCACCAGCGTCATCGGCGCAAAATCCCAGTACACAATATGAGCGAGTTCGCCTGCATACAGGGCAGCGAGTTCCGCTTCGTCAAGCTGAGTTAGCAGGCCGCGACTGAGAACAATCCGAGCCGTGCGCTGAAGGTTGCCGTAGGAAAGATCAAGGGGTCTCGATCGCCAGAACGCCCAATTGCGGAACCGACAGTTTGCGCTGGCTGCATCCCCGCTTCAAGAGACGGCTTGCTTCTGGGCTGTAGCGCTCTAGTTCGGCTAGCGAGAACGGCTTGAGGCTGTAGAAGCGTTGTAGGAAGGCGTCGATCAGCCAAGGCGCGATCGCCATCAGCACGGCTAGCCCAAAAATGATCGGCCAAATCGAAACCTTATGGAAGACGGCGAGCGATCGCAAATCAAACGGCCAAATGGCGACGGCCAAGCGCCGATTAATCTGCGTCAAGGTCAGCCAAGCTACACCATAGACAGCGTAGATTGTGGCGATCGCCGTACCCACTTGCAGCGCACCCAACTGGCTGAGATCGCCTGAACCCAGCGATGTCCATTTTGCGATCGCTGGGTCGCTGGCGCATTTGGCGCTCCAGTCACGCGAGTTTCAGCGACGACGGGTTTTAAAGCTGGCTCAGCGATCGGCTGCTCGGAAAGCTGAAACGGATTCTCGAAGCTTTCAGGCGGGATGGATTCGGCAGCGGACACAGCGGGCAATTCGATTTGCTCGCGCTGCGCTTCGGTGGGCAGTGCTGTCAGCGGCACGAATCCCGTTTGATCGGCTTCCAAGCGATCGATTTTTGCCAAGTTTTCCGCTGCCCAAGCGCGAAGCTTGCGGTTGTCACTTTGGCAAAGCGTTTCACACAGCGATCGTGCCTGCTGCCAATTGCCGCTGCGTCGATATGCCTTGACTAGCGCCATTTGCGCCTGAATCAGCGTGGCGCGATCGGCGACTGACAAAGATGCTGCCTGATCCGGTTGGAGCAAGAGTTCTAATCCAGCACGGGAAGCCCCATGTGCGCCTGTCACCACGATCGCGTCGCCGACTTGCGCGTCGATCGGCGCATGATTCGTGCAGGTTCCGCTTCACCAAAGGCGCGCCCGCGGAACTTGCGATCACCATGCCGCAGCCCGAGGTGAAGCCGAAGAAGGAGCAGCCCTACCGGCATGGAGGACATGGCCATGCAGATGATGCAGCAGATCCTCAAGGACATGAAAATCGTCGA
>JAAUTJ010000296.1 GCA_012031475.1 Leptolyngbyaceae cyanobacterium SM1_3_5
TATTTTTTCATTGGGTTGAATGTTTTAATCATGTTTACCCTTATAGTCTTGCATCCAATTTTATCAATTTTTCTTTAAGTATTCGATTTAATTATGAATCTTTATAGAAAACTAAATATTAACTATGGTTTCTGGCTTTGAGACTTCTATGCGGAAATTACGTAGTCAATCATTTTGATTGGGAACACATTAAGATGCGTTTGCCCTACTCCCAACCCGCACCAGCAGTCGCCAAGGTTCGCTCTACGTTCCGAAATGCCTGAGCAATTTCGTCCGCAAGCGATTCGGAAATTTGTAGATCGTCATCCCAGCCGCCTTGTCCTGATGTCTCCACTCGATCGCCAATTTTTACGGCTTGCGAATAATGAAATTCATTCAGCAGGCGTTCCCCATAACCAGGGGTGACAAAAAATTTGGGCTTATTCATTGTGTTCCTTTGTTCAGTACGTTTGACTCTATTTCGCGTTGCTCAGACAGCTTGCAAGCTCTGATTGACTTGAGTTAGATTTGTGCCATGCCACCATCGACGAATAGCTCGATGCCGTTGACAAAGCTGCTGTCATCGGAAGCGAGAAAGACAACAGCTTTGGCGATTTCGTCGGGCGTGCCGACTCTTCCCAGCGGGATAGTGATGGCTTGGCTATCTATGAATGTCTGTAACTCCTCATCACTGAATCCAAACTGATCGTAACCAGGAGTCGGAACCATGCCAGGACTAATAGCATTCACCCGGATTTTGCGGTCTTTAAGGTCGAGTGTCCAGTCGCGGGCAAACGATCGCACGGCAGCTTTAGTCGCGCCATACACGCTGAAGGCTGGAGTGCCAACGGTAGCAGCAGTTGAGGCATTCAGGATGATGGAAGCGCCCTCTGGTATCAGTGGCAGTGCCTTCTGCACAGTGAAAAGTAGACCCTTGACATTGGTGTTGAATGTTTTGTCAAAGTGTTCTTCGGTGATCGATCCGAGCGGAATGGGTTCGCCACTGCCAGCATTCGCAAAGAGTACATCCAAGTGACCTTGCTCTTGCTCGATCGTGGCGTAAAGCCGATCGAGGTCTGCCAGATTTGAGACATCGCTCTGAATGCCCATCACGTTTTTACCAATCTCGTTTACAGCCGCATCAAGTTCAGTCTGACGACGACCCGTGATAAAGACATAGGCACCTTCAGCGACAAATCGCTTAGCTGTGGCAAGACCGATGCCGATGGAGCCGCCAGTGACAAGCGCAACTTTTCCTGAGAGTTTTTGTGACATGGTGTTTTCCTGGTTGAGTTTACGTGAGTTAGATTTTCAAAGTGGTGGAGCCGATCGCGCTACCGAGGAACGTGCGGATCAAAGTTGCCACCTCCTCCGCATGTGTCTCCAGCGCGAAATGTCCGGCATCGAGCAGATGAATCTTTGCATCCGGGAGATCTTGCTGATAAGCGGCGGCACCCTCGGGCAGAAACGCCGGATCATGACGACCCCAAACGGCGAGAAGCGGCGGACGGTGTTCGCGAAAGTAGGACTGGAAGGCGGGATAGAGCGCGACGTTGCTGCGGTAGTCGAGGATTAGATTGAGCTGGATCTCCTCCGCGTCCGGTCGCGCCATGTAGGCGATGTCGAGTTCGTAGCTGTCGGGCGACAAAAGGTTTGGATCGGCTCCGGTACTATACTGCCAGTTCCGGATTGTGTCCGGCGCGAGCGAGGGTCGGCAGGCTTCCCGGTTCGCTGCGCTCGGTTCGCGCCAATAGGACTCCCACGACCCCCATTCGTCACTGAAACCCTCGATGTAGGCGTTGCCGTTTTGCGAGACGATCGCAGATATCCGTTCAGGATGGCGCATTGCCAAACGCAGTCCTACCGGCGCACCATAGTCAAAGATGTAGAGCACGTATTGATCAAGCGACAAAGCAGAGGTGAAGCCCTCGATCACGTCGGCAAGGCGGTCGAACGTGTAGTCGAACGTCTCGCGCGGCGGTGCCTTGGTCTGTCCGAAACCAGGCAGATCCGGCGCGACGAGCCGAAAGCGATCGGCAAGGAGAGGGATCAGGTCGCGGAACATATGGCTAGCAGTTGGAAAGCCGTGCAACAGCAGTATTACTGGCGCATCGCTTGACCCAGCCTCGCGGTAGAACACTTCGACATCGCCAACCTGTCGAAACCCATAGCGTACTTTCATATCTTTTCCTTTGATTGCGCCTGTAAAAGTTTTGATCGTCTTCGGACTGAGCTTCGACGCTTAGATTTGGAATCTGCCGGACACATCATCCGAATCGTATTTCCGTTTGAGGTCATTCTTAAACATGATTTCCGGAAATCGGTGCGTCACTTCAGTGCTGCTATTGCTTCAATCTCAACCAATGTTTCTTTTGAGGCAAGTGAGGCAACACCAATACCCGTAACAGCAGGACGCGATTCTGCCAGAAACTGCGCCAGAACTGGGGCGATAGTTGCAATGAAGTCTCCAAATTCACCGCGAACATAGATGCGAAGGCTAAGCAAATTTTCGACCGAGCTTCCCGATGCCTCTAGAACGACGGTTAGGTTCGTTAGCACGTTTGAGAGTTGCCCCTCAACAGTAGGGCATGAGACTTGGTGGTTCACATCCCAGTCAACTTGACCAGAAACGTAAACGGTAGCCGATGCAGTATCGATAACAGCTTGAGACATTCCGAATGGTTTTGCATCATAGAGTTGTGGCGGATTGATCAGTTGCTTTTTCATTGTTAATTGTTGTGCTGTAATGCGAGATGTCCGATCGTCGATCGAAACACATCATCTGGGTCATATTTCCGTTTCAGGTCGAGCAATCGCTCATAGTTCGACCCAAAAGCAAGCCGAACACGCTCCTGTTCTTCCTGATCCAGAAAGCTGATGTATCCGCCTTTCAAGGCATAAGGTGCAAGTGCCTGTGAGATGTTCTGTGTCCATTGGATATGCCGCTGCTCATCGTCCTGTGGCTCCCAAGCTGCGATTAGCTCAACCATCAAATGATCCTGTCGCAGTGTAAAAGCAGTTTCCGACGCACCGACGCGGCGCGCGCTCCATGAAAGTGATGGAGCGCAATCAGTGAACCTGGGGAAGAAAAGGGCAATCCCTGTTCGATCAGTGCGTCAATGATTTCAGGCTGAAACCCTTTGATCGACTGTGTTTTAACATAGTAGTGACCACCCTTCTTCGGTGCATTCGCATCCCACTGATGAATCAGTTCGTTATACGTCATGGATTGCACCTGATCGACTAGCACAGTACCAAAGGTTCGTAGGGGTGCGATTACTTGCTCACCTGGTGCGCTCTCACCACAGTAGGTCGGTATGAGAAGGAGAACTGTCGCGCCCTCTGGCATCTGAATGAACCCAGACTGAATCGTCAATTCATCGGGGACAGTAGCCATGAAGTCATTCAAACGGCGTAACACGGTTCTAGCTTCCCCTAGCGGATAGATCAGCATCCCAGATAACACGGTCGTGAGTGGATGCAGGCGATACTCCAGGGAAACGACAACTCCAAAGTTGCCTCCCCCACCGCGTAGTCCCCAAAGCAGATCGGGATGTTCTTCGGCGTTTGCGGTTACAAGTTGCCCGTCGGCAGTTACCACTTGGGCTGACAGCAGATTATCAGCAGCCATTCCATAGGCACCCATCAGAGGACTATATCCTCCTCCCAGAGTAAATCCAGCCATGCCAACGACGGTGCAGTTTCCTGTCACTGTCACCAACCCATATTGGGTGGTTGCCTCGATCAGATCACCGATCATTGCTCCAGCTTGAACGTGAGTTGTGCGCTGGTCTGGATCAACGGTGACAGTTCTCATCTGAGACAAATCAATCACCACGCCCTCAGACAACGCTCGTCCTGCAAAATCGTGTCCTCCACCTCGAACAGAGAGGGGTAATCCATGCGATCGTGTCCAGCGAACCGTATGAATCACATCTTGTACAGTGAGACAACGAGCGATCGCAGAGGGTTGTGTCTTCACCTTACCATTCCAGAGTTGACGCACCTGTTCATAATCAGCAGCTTGAGGAAGAAAAAGCTGTCCTGTGAGCAGTGCTGCGAGATCGTTGAAAGCAGCACTGTGATGGTATGTAGTTGTCATGATTTCTCCTTTTCAGGTCATTGTTTGTTGAATGACAGCGAATGGGGTGCGAGATGTCCGATCGTCGATCGAAAGACACGATCAGGCAGCTTCAAATGCAACTTGCAGTCTTACTGCAAGCTCTAAATGCTTCACTCCTAACGATAGAAAAGCAGTTGCAGCGCGATCGCTCTCAGCCCGATCCACATCCATCAGGGGTGTAAACGAAAGCGTGAGGGCGAGGCGATCTCCCAGGGTCGCAACGCCAACAACCCGCTCGACCAAACTTGACGTGACAGCAGGTGCATGGAGTGCTTCAATCCGAATGTTGCCGTATTGCTGAGCCATATCGATGCGACCGAGATTTGTGACGGTCAGTTGACAGAGATATTGCGATCGCACTTCTTCAACAAAGGCGGCAGCATCGGTGAGATTCGCCATTGCGGATTGTTGAAGTTGGCTCTCCTCGACTAGCTGTTGGGCAATGTCGGTTTGTAAGAGTTGAGATTTGACCGATCGAGCAACGTCCCAAAACGCAGAATCCGCCTGAAGGGAGTGATTCGTCACACAGAGGCTAATGTAAAGCCCAACTCCATCCGGCATCGGCAAGGATAGCTGCGATCGCACATTGACAGGGTGTAAACATCGCATCATATCGCTGGATTTGGCATCTTGCTGAGTGAGAGCAAGCAAGAAGGCTGCGCTGATTGCACCGTGTACGGTTGTGTGTTCGGCTCGACTGCGTTGGATCAGTTGCTGGGTGAGTTCGGGAGGTAGGACAATAGTGTGAATGTGGGGTTGGGGAAGACGAGACTGGGTTGGTAGATAGTCCGTGGACTTAGCGGTTCCTTCGGAGTTGCGCTCTGCGCTAATCGCTTCAGGACTCGGTACGATGCCAGGAAGCGCTGATTCGAGCGATAATGCCGTAGAAAGGTCCGATCGCTCAAATAGTTTGCCTCCTAACCCTTGGAGAATATCTCGCATCAGATAAACGCCCGATAGCCCATCTGCGATCGCATGGTGGCAAAGAATAATCAGTTCGGATTCAGTCCCCGATTGCAGCAGCACGACTCGCAGTAAGGGTGCAACCTGCCAATCCACTGAGCGAGCCAGTTCGACTTCGAGTTCTGCTTGCCAGTGCTGATCATCCGTTCTCGCGACCAGCCGCAGCGGAATTTCGTCGTTGGTTTCGACAAATTTAGGCTGTCCGGTTCCTTCGGAGTTGCGCTCTGCGCTAATCGCATCAGGGCAATGCGGACTCGGAGCAGAGGATGGTGTTGCTGAACTTGCCTAAGCACCGTCGAAAGTTGCTCTGAACTAAACTGCCCCTGAAGTTTCGCAACGGTGGCAAAATCTAGCGAATAAAACTGGTTGAAGAGCCAAAATAAATGTTCAGATGCGCCTAAATACCTTTCCATGAGGGACTCCTATTGCTATTCTCGGTTTGTTGGATCGACAGACAGATAAATGTTGCTAGTCGCGTCCTGCCACAATAATCTTTTCTGCTAAACCAACCGGGTTAGAAAACATGACCTCGTGACTACCGGGCATTTGTACAAGCCGAAATAGCCCCAAGCGGTGAGACATTCTCGGATGCCAACCCCACTGTTCGCCTTGAGGGAGGACATTATCTTCTGTACAGTAGAGGTAACTTTTAGGAATGGACAGCGAGTAAAACTGCTTCAAGTCCAACTTGTCAATGAACGGTTGATACGGTTCAGGCGATAATTGTGCGTAACTCGATCGAGCTAGTTCAAGGTCAGCATCGTTGAGAAACCCTTCTCGCCAAACCTCAAACGGCATCATGATTGTCTGATCGCCCGATTCTCTCGCTAGATTGTCGAATAACGCTTGAGAGTCGGGTGGGATGTTATCTCTGAGGCTCTCACCATCATTGAGGACAAAAGCATCGAAGAAGATGAGCCGTCGAATGCGTTGCCTTTGGCTAGGCGGAACCCCACCGCTAACCGCTTCAGCAACTTTCGCAATGATTGTTCCGGCAAAACTATGACCTAAGAGAACAATATCGGTTAAGTCTTTACCAACAATGTAATCGACGATTGATTGTGTGCATTGAGCATGGTTAACGTTTTTATCTACGCTTTTACCATGACCTGCGATCGTGGGAGCAAACGCTTGATGCCCTTTCGCTTCTAGCTGTTTGATCACTTCGTTCCAAGCAGAACCCTCGTGCCATGCGCCGTGAACCAAGACAAAGTTGACATAGAATTGCTCCTTGAAGTGATTCAGCGTTCTAATATTGACCTTCA
>JAAUTJ010000297.1 GCA_012031475.1 Leptolyngbyaceae cyanobacterium SM1_3_5
TCGCGATCGTCTCCCACGAACTGCGATCGCCCCTCAACGCGATTTGGCTGGGCACAACTGCTCCGCGCCCGCAAACTCGCCCCCGCCAAAGTCGAACAAGCCCTCGAAGCGATCGAACGCAACGCCAGAGCGCAAGCCCAACTGATCGAAGACCTGCTCGACATTTCGCGAATCGTGCGCGGTCAGGTGAGGCTCGATCGCCAACCGACTATGCTGGAAAACGTCGTGAATGCCGCGATCGACACCGTGCGCCCCACAGCCGAAACCAAAAGCGTCGCGATCGACTGGCAAGACCAAACCGACGGCCTGATTGTCTCCGGCGATGCCGCCCGCCTCCAGCAGATCGTCTGGAATTTGCTCTCGAATGCGGTGAAGTTTACGCCGAGTGGTGGGCGCGTGGAGGTGCGGTTGGAGGCAGAGGGTAGGGAGAGGGCAGAAGGGAAAGCAGGCGGATTGGAACCTCCTGCCTCCTGCCTCCTGCCTCCTGCCTTCGCCTCCCTCACCATCATCGACACAGGCATCGGCATCTCCCCCGACTTTTTGCCCTACGTCTTCGAGCGGTTTCGGCAGGCGGATAGCTCCACGACTCGCGCTCAGGGCGGCTTGGGCTTGGGGCTGGCGATCGTCCGTAATCTTGTGGAATTGCACGGCGGCTCGATCGCCGTCACCAGTCCGGGCATCGGACAGGGCGCAACCTTCACCGTCGAATTGCCCCTCCTGGAATCCAACCCTGTCGCGATCGACGAATCTTTCATCCCCGGACAGACGCGAGATCTCGCGTCTCTACCCCCCGACACCCGACACCCCGATACCCGATACGCCTCTCACCCTCCTGCTCGTCGATGACGAACCGGACAACCTCGATTTCCTTAAAACTGCTTTGGAGCCGCACAACTTTATCGTTACGACCTTGACCAATGCCGAAGCCGCCCTCAAATTGCTGCCGCAACTGCTGCCGGACGTGCTAATTAGTGACATCAGTATGCCCGATCGCGATGGCTTCTGGCTGCTGCAACAGGTGCGATCGCTGCCACCCGACCAAGGCGGCCACATTCCCGCGATCGCCCTACCGCCTACGCCAGAGAGGAAGACCGGGCGCGAACGATCGCCGCAGGCTTTCAACTGCACATCGCCAAACCCGTCGATCCGATCGATCTCGTCCTGGCAATCACCAAGCTCGTCAAATCGTCACCCTAGCCAAAATCTGCTTCTAGCCGGACGACGATCGCCGGATGCTCACCCTAAAGTGGAATTTCTTGGATCAAGCCGACGCAGCCGTTAGGGGGAAAATATGCTGGAGTTGTGGCAGCTTTGGACGGCGCTGCCCGTGATGCAGATTGCGCCCGTGATCAACACGCCGCAAACATTTGTGGCGATCGTGGCGGGCTTGGTGATGGCGATCGCGTTTCAGCTTTTGCTGGCAAATCTGGGCATTGCGATCGGCGTGACGGCCTTGGGCTTGCGGCTGGTGAAAAAATCAGACGCGACGGCAGACAAGCTTGAAGAATCGAAACCCGAAAAAGGCAGCGCGGCGGGGACGATCGGACTCGCGGCTGGACTCGGAATTCTCTTCACCATCAACGTCGTTTTGTTTGCAGCTTGCTTTTTGGCTGGAAAGCTCAGCCTCGCCGTCAGCCCGTTCGTCGGCGGAATTATCGGCGTGGTGATTTGGGCGGCGTATTTTCTGCTGCTGCTGTGGCTGAGTTCGACGGCGGTGACTTCGATCGTTGGCCTCATCCTGGGGGGCGCGACTTCTGGGTTACGCAGCTTGGTCAGCGCCATTTCAGCGGTTTTGAGCAAAAAAGACGACTCGCCCTACATGACCGAAACGGCGGCGATGAACGCGATTCGGCAAGAGGTGCAATCCAGCCTCAAATCCGATGAAATCCAGGACGCGCTCAAATCCTACGTCAGCAGCTTGCCCGCGCCGCAGCTTGACCTGTCGCACGTCGGCGGCGGACTGGAAGCGATTCTGAAAAGCCCGGAAGTGCTGGCGCTGGCCGGAACCGGACTGCTCGGAAAAATTAACCGCCAAACTTTTGTGGATTTGCTGCGCGATCGCACGACCTTTCCACCAAAGACGCGCATCAAGTGGTCGATCATCTCGAAACCGTTTGGCAGCAGGCGATCCCGCGATCGAACTCCAGTCACGATCTGCTGAATCTGCTCAAATCAACGCGATCGGAAGATCTCCAGCAAATCCTGACGCAATCAAAATCGTCCGGCGGCTTGCTGGAGACGATTCAGCAAAATATCGACTTTGATGCGATTCGCCGCACCTTGATGAGCCGAGTCGATTTGTCAGATCTCGACATCGAACAAATCTGGCAGCAGTTGCGATCGCTGCGCCCAGACGACGCCGAGGAAGCCGAACCGGACGCCAAACCGGACGTGAAACCGGAACTGAATTCGATCGCCGCCGACCTGGAAGCCTTTTTGCTTGATGCATATCCCTGGCAGCTTCAGTCTGACTTGATCCCCGCCACGCTGCGCGAAATTCTCTACGACCCAGAAGCCGACCCCGAACAGGTTCGCCAACAGGTCGAAGCCATTGACCCGGACGCGATCGCCGCTGTCCTGACCGAGCGCGAAGACTTGAGTGAAGCGCAGATCGATCGCCTCGTCCAGCAGATTGAAACCGTGCGGCAAGACGTACTCGAATCCGCCCAAGCTGCCGCCCAAACCGCCGATCTAAACGCTTGGCGATCGCAGCTTGAAGCCGCTTGGCGCTCCGATCGCGTCCAGGATGGAGTGCGATCGCTGCTCAGTGCCCATCCTGCCGAGCAGGTCGATCGCGCTACGCTGACGAAACTGCTGGCCGATCGTCCCGATGTGCCTGTCCATGAGTGGGTTGAGCAACTGGAGGCCGAAATCGCGGTTCGTCAGGAAGCAGCAGACGCGATCGCCAGTGAACTCTGGCAAAAGCTCAAGCCCTACTTTCGCTACACCAAAGTGCAGCAGTTGTCGCCCGCCAACGTGCAGCGCAAGCTGGAAACGACGCTGGCCGAAATTGAACCGCAGTTCGCGGACTTGCCCACGCCCGCCTTCGATTGGGACAAGCTCGAATCTGTCCTCAAGCGTCGCAAAAGCATGAGCAGTGAACAGCTTGAGCAAATTCTGTCTCAGACCAAACAAATTTGGGCAGACTTCACCAGCCCCGATCGCCGTCTGGCTCGCTCGCATCAGGCGCAGATCGATCGCTTCGTCCAAACCCTGCGCGACTATTTGATCCTGCCAGAAGCGGATCGGCCTGACTTGAGAATTCAGCTTCAGCAGGCGGGCGTCGAGCTTGTGACCCTGCGGCAGTTGCGATCGATCGAGTGGCAACTGCTCCACTCCGACCTGCAAAAGCATCTCGATTCCGCTGATATCCAGCCGCATATCCAGCAGGCGCGATCGCTGATTCGCCAGATCGTTAAGCCGCCCCGCCGCTGGGCAACCCGCCGCCCGCAGTGGAACTTTTTCGATCAGCTTCGCGCCTTTTTGCAGCAGAGCAATCCGGCTGAACTGGAGGCGCTGCAAGCAAACCTGTCTCGCCTGATTGCCGACGCTGCCGATCGCAACATCGACACCGCCGAAATTCTGCAAGCGCCGATCGATCGCGCCATTCTCACCGCAGCACTCGCACAGCGACCCGATTTCGAGCAAATCGACGCCGAAGAACTGCTCGATCGACTGGACGAGACGCGATCGCAGCTTTGGGAAGACGCCCAGCAGCAGCAAAGCCAACTGCAAGCCGCCTTTGAGCAGTTGCAGGCCAAACTCAAGCAGTATCTCGGTTCGATCGCCCTGCCCGACCTCAACTATGACAGCCTGAGGCAGGACATCTACAAGCTGCTCAGCCTGCCGCAGGCCGGAATGGAAAAGTTGGCGACTCGATCGAATCGCTGATCGACAGCGACGCGAGTCGACACCTGGCGCGATCGGCTCGGACAGTTGAACCGGGATGCGATCGAAACGATTTTGCAGGCGCGAGACGATTTTTCTCAAACCGTTTCCAGTCGCGTCGTCGAGCAGTTTGAAGGAGTGCGATCGCAAGTTGCCCAGCAGGTCGAACAGGTGCAGCAAGCCGCCCAGCAGCGCCTTGACGAAGTGAAGCAGCAAGCCCAACGCCGCGCCGAAGAAACCCGCCGCGCCGCCGCGATCGCCGCCTGGTGGCTGTTCTGCACCGCGATCACTTCTCTGACCACTGCCGCAGTCGCCGGAACGCTTGGCGTCACCGGAATCCACCTCGGCTCCTGGGCGCTCTAATCTCGCCCCCCGCCCCCCGCCCCGTACAGACGCGAGATCTCGCGTCTCTACCCGACACCCAACACCCGACACCCGATCCCCAATGCTTCCACCCGCCTCGCTCAACCGCCTCCTCCGCTGGCTGCTCCTTGCCCTGCTCTTTCCGCTGATTTGTCTGAACGGCTGGCTGTCGTTCAAAGTCGTGCAGTTTTTTCAGCCGCTCGTTACCAGTTTGATGCTGGCGGCACTGCTGGCTTTTCTGCTCAACACGCCCGTTTATTTTCTGCAAAAGCAAGGACTGCGGCGACCTTGGGCAGCGGCGATCGTGGCGGCGATCGCAATCGTGACGTTGGGCAGCTTGGGCGTAACGCTGGTTCCGGCTTTGAGCGACGATGTGCGGGAAGTGGCGCAACTCGTTCCCGCAGTGGCTCGATTCGGCGCGTCAGCAGCTTCCTCAGTCGAGAATTTGGCGCAGCACAATCGCCTGCCTGGCGGGCTTGAGTCAGGTGGTGGCCGGACTGAGCGATCGCCTGCCGCAGGAAATCGAGTCGTTTGCGGATGAAGCGCTGGCGCTGGGTTTGGGCGCGATCGGCAACATCTCAGAAGCGCTGCTGACGACTGTGCTGACGTTCTATCTGCTGCTGGATGGCGACAATATTGCCAACAGTTTTTTCGATCGCCTGCCGGGAAAAGCGGGCGAAACGGTGCGGCGATCGCTCCAGAAAAATTTTCAAAATTACTTCCTCGGTCAGCTTGCCCTTTCTGCCTTAGTCGGTACGCTGATCACGATCGCGTTTGTGGTGCTGAAAGTGCCCTACGCGATGCTGTTTGGGCTGACGGTCGGCATCGTGTCGATTATTCCGTTTGGGGATTCGGTGACGTTTACGCTGATTAGCCTGCTGCTGGCGGCGCAAGACCCTGGCTGGGGGCGCGGGTGTTCACCGTCTCACTGGTCATTGACCAACTGATTGACCAACTGATTACGCCGCGCCTGCTCGGTCGCTTTACGGGATTGCGTCCGCTGTGGGTGCTGATTGCGCTGATTGTGGGTACAAAAATCGGCGGCTTGCTGGGCTTGATTTTGGCCGTGCCGCTGAGTGGGTTTGTGAAAAGTTTGCTGGATGAGTGGCAGGTGATTCCAGACGTTGCTCCGGCTGAGGAGGAAGATTTGACTCAGGAAGTGGCTTCGGCAGAATTGGCGCAGTTGCGATCGCCCTAATTGCTTCACCTCCTGCCCTCTGCCTCCTGCCTTCAAACAAAAAATATCAGCCCCACTCGCTAAACCCAAAGGCAATGCGGATGAGGCTGGAGACGCAGTTAGGAGGTATCTTGCCCACTAACTTAGCTGGAGAATTGGACGAAATCGATAGCCTTAACAAGTTCTTAAGCTTGTCAGAGAAAAATCCCGATTTTTGCTAAGGCTGTTACTTTTGAGCGTGAATTTCCGAGCTTACTGACTAGAACTCTTGCATGAATCAAATTTTGCTCCTTGAAATTGCCTAAATTGGGCTTCAAAGTCCCTCATTCATGGGGGATTTAGGGGGTGGGCGATCGACACATTCGCGCAAGAAGTCTACTGATTCACACTTTTCTCAAGAGCAGCGCTTCATCCGAGTCTTGAGCAGGTCGCCCAAAATGCGGATGCCCCGCTCGATCGCGTCGGGAGACTGCGAAAAATTCAATCGCAAAGCCGGATAGCCCTGCTGATTTGGGAAGAAGGTCGATCCGGGAACGATGAAGACTTTTTGCAGCGCCGCCGCATGACAAATTGCCTGCACGGGCAAGCCTTCCGGCAGCGTCACCCACAGGAATAAGCCGCCGTTGGGAGCCGTCCAGGTCGCTTCTTCGGGAAAATCGCGCTCTAGCGCTTTCAGCATGGTGTTTCGATTTGTTAAATTTTGCGTCCGCAACTGATTGAGATAGCGGCGATAGTGTCCGGTTGCCAGATATTCGCTGACGATCGCCTGCGACACGGTGGACACGCACAGATCGCTCAGCAGCTTTCGCTCCAGCAATGCCTGATACGCCGCGCCCGTCACGACCATGTAGCCGACGCGCAATCCGGGCATCAAGGTTTTTGAAAATGTGC
>JAAUTJ010000298.1 GCA_012031475.1 Leptolyngbyaceae cyanobacterium SM1_3_5
TGGCTCCACATACGTGAGCGTTTGATCGGCGTATTCGACTTCGGAAATCATCAGGCCAGCGATGAACGCGCCCATCTCGATCGACAAGCCCATCGCCTCGGTCAGCAAGGCGATACACAAACACAGCGTCACCACGCCCAGCAGGAAGAGTTCGCGGCTTTCCGTCCGCGCCAGCATTCGCAGGAGCGAGGGGATCACCCAGATTCCGACTGCGATCGCGCCTGCGGCCAGCAGTCCGGTTTTCAGCAGCGCCATTCCGACCGCCACGCCAATTTCGTCAGAGGGGCGATCGAGCGCGGGCAGCACGGCCAGCATCAAGCCCAACGCCAAAATCCTGTACGACCAGAATGCCCAGCATGACGCGACCGTGCGGCGCTTCGGTTTCGTTGCGCTCCATCAGGCACTTCAGCACGACTGCCGTTGAAGAGAGCGAGAGAATTGCGCCCAGAAACACGCCCTGTGGCGGGGACGTGACCCAGCCGATGCCGACTGCCGCCAAGGTCGTGATCAAAATCGTTGAGAGAATTTGCAGGCCGCCGCCGCCCAGCGCGATCGCCTGTACTTTGCGTAACTCGCCCAGGGAAAACTCGACGCCCAAGGCAAACAGCAAAAACGCCGCCCCAAACTGCGCCAGCGTTTCGACCTGCACCAGTTCTTTGACCAGTCCCAAGCCAGCAGGTCCAACAATCATGCCGCCGACGAGATAGCCCAGCAAAATCGGCTGCTTCAGTAAGGCGGCAATCAGCCCGCCGCCCGCCGCCGCTGCCAGCACCATCACCAAATCAACGATCAGTCTGAAATCTTCCTGCACGAGTTTCCCTTAGTGGCGCTGCAAAAATTACGATTCTGAGAGAAAGATTAAAAGTCTTAATCTAAAGTCTTTAATCTTTAGCATACAGAGTTTCCTCGATCGATGGAAACCCTTTGCAGGCGTTAGATCGGGTGTCGGGTGTCGGATATCGGGCGGCGGGTGTAGAGACGCGAGATCTCGCGTCTCTACGGACGGATGGCGTTGGGGACGGCCTGCGCCCAGGGGATCATCGGGTCTTGGGCGAGTCGCTGCGTGATTTCGTAGGCACCGTAGCGGTTGAGGTGGCTGGGGTCAGAAAAGTTGTCGTGTTGCGTCAGCCAGATTTGGCCGAGATCGCGGAAGATTAAATCCGACTGGTTGAGCGATCGCGCCGTCATGAATTCGCGAAACTGCTGCTCGTACTGCGATCGCGTCGCGTCGAGATATTCATCCGTCAAGGGCAGATTCACGAAGACAACGGGAATTTGGCGATCGCGGGTGAATTGCAGCAGCGAATCGAGCGCGATCGACTGGCGACCTTGAAGCTGAAAATTCTCATAATCGCTGTCGTAGGCTCCCGCCACGCGAGCAAATTCCTGGTAGTACGTGACCGGATTGAAGCGCAGGGCGATCGACAAGAAGCCGTCAACGTTGAGAACGCCCTGACTGGGGAGATTTTCCAGATCGGCAACGGGAGCAGGGGCGGCGGGCAAAATCGTTTTGGCGGCTGCTTGCAAGCGAGATTTCACTTCGTCGCGATCGCGGTGCGCGGCAGAAAAACCAGCCAGTCGATCGCTCAGCCAGCGATCGAGGTCTTGGTAGCCTTCACTCAGCCCGCTGCTGACCGAGGCGATCGCAGAATCGGAGCGCGATGCATCTGCGATCGGGGCGGACTCTTCAAGCTGGCGATAGCCTTCCGAGGCGACCATGCCGTTGAACGTGACATCGACGTTGCCGCTGTTGAACGCTCTGGCTCCATCTGCCCAAATGATTAGGCGCGGCAGCTGATCGGTGGTGAGAATGCGCTGCATCAGCAGATCGATCACCTGCGCGGTTGCGCCGTTTAACCCCAGGTTGAAGATGCGGACGTTGGCATAGCCGGATGCGGCCAGCGATCGCTGCAAGGCCGAAGGGTCAATGCCCCGCAAAGCGCGAGAACTGCCGACAATCAGCACGTCGGGCGCTCCAAATTCCAGCATGTGCTGATGATAGAGCGCCAGTTGTTCGTCAATTTGGCGGCTGTTGAACGTGGCGAACGGCGAAGCAGTCGCAATCGCGGCGGTGGCGGGAACTGACTGCGTGAAGCCATCCGAGGTAAAGGCTTGCTCGTCTCCGATCGATCGCCTGAGCGAAACGCCGCTGTAGGGCGTTGCTGCTGAGGGCGCAATCGAGACAGTCGGCACAGGTTCCGCCGCAGGCCGCAGCACTTGCCCAGTAGCCAATTCGTCTGCATCATCATCAGCAGTCCGGCCAAGCTCCACACCAAGGCGACGCGCCCTGGTTCGGGGTCGGTTCGGCTTCGTCAGCGGTAAACAGGGTCGTGCGCTGTAACAGCGTTTGCACTCGCTGGCCGAATCGATCGCGCAGTCGCGCCCAAGCCGTCTGCACATCGTCCGCTGTCAGGTCAGGCCGCAGGATATGCGGATCAGGCCGAGCAATCAGGTCGCCCACGTAGGCATCGGTGGCGGCAAATTCCGGCGTGGCTTCGGGGACAAGTCGCGATCGATTCAGCGCTACACGTCCCCGCACAGCAGCAGGCGATCGCGGCGTGAAGTCTTCGCCCTCGCTCCACAAAGGCTGCTTCTGACCCGATCGCCTGCCGTAGACCCGCACTCCTTCAATGTTCGGCAGATTAAACGGCTTGAGAAAGCGAGTCACCATCGGCGCGACTTCCTGCTGATTCGGACAAACAGGCGCATCGAGCATGACGTGCAGCAGTTCTTGTTTGGGCACAAGCTGGACGTGAATGCCGCCTGTGGCAAGCTGCTGATCAAAGGTCAGGATTCAGAAGGCGATTGAGCAGAAACGCGATCGTTCCCAGTCGCCTTTTTGCGCCAGCGTCCAAGCCGAATCTGCCAAGGCCGGATGTTCCTGAGCAGGCAGCTTCAGCACTTCCATCCAGGCGGATTTTTCCTGATCGGCCACCAGGCCGTAGACCGCCGCTCGGTGCAGTCCTTGGGGGCCAAGCCGCTGCAAGAGCGGGGCGATCGCCTCGATCGTTTTCTCGCGATCGGGTGCTTTGGTTCCCGCCCGACAGCACAAATGCAGCGTCGAGTCAGTCAGCGTCGTGGTGTCAAGCTGGATGCCGCGATCGGCCAGAGTGGGTTTCAGCAGGCGATCGATCGCGCCCGCATCGCCCCACCGTGCCCATTCGCGCAGCATTTCGGACTGCGGCGTCAGATCCACACGCAGCATCCAGTCGGGTTCGGCTTCGCCCCGGACTTGAATCAGCACGATCGCATCGCGATAATCTTGCAGATCCAGGCCGCGCAGCTTTTGGGCGATCGGTTCGCTAATCAGCGTCGGGTCGGGGCTGTAGTTCGCTTCGCAGACGATGCCCAGCCGCTTGAGCGGGGCAGATTGGGGCGATCGATTCGGGTAGGGAATCGACTTCACCTTGACGCGCACCGCCACGCCCAAAGCGCTCAGGCTTTCGCTGAGATAGCGAGCAATGCCGTCGGGAGCGCCTCGTTGGGCGGCACTGCGATTCGACAGCATCAACTCGCCGCTCGGCACAACAGTAGCGCGGGGTGTGGGACGAGTCGATGGCTCGCGATCGAAGGTCGGCGGAGTCGGGGCGGGCGGCGGCGAATGCAGTTGCAGCGTACTGGTCCAATTGGGGCGCGACTGGCCGAGGGCACGACCGTAGACGATCGCCTGATACAGCGACGGGTCGGGCATCAGTTGGTTCAGGTCAATTTGTTCGAGGGCGGGAACCAGATGCGAAAGCACCGTTTCTTGATCGGGACAAGGTAATCCGTCACACAAGATATGCAGCGCATTTCCGCGCACCTGAAATTTGACGCGCATCCCCCGCTGGGAAAGGACTTGCGCCAGCCAGTGCGCCAACTGAGATTTGTTTGCAGCCGGACGTGTTTCCACAGGATTTAACATGCCAGTGCCTTGCGATCGAATCTGCAACAATTGCGTTGCATCATCTTATCGGAACTGGGGCATTTCAACGCGATCGCTTTTTTGGGATAACACAATTTTGTGGCGCTGGTTTGCCAAAGCCAAGGACTTGATGTGAAGCAAGTTTGTCGGCTTGGCGCGTTCAAACTCCGATCGTCATGCTGCTCAAATTTGATCGCTCTGATCTCTAAAGTTGATCTTGAAAGTGTGTTTCCAAAGCCTTACAGCAGTTCCCAAACAAACAAGGTATGTCCGGCTTTTGAGAACAAGGGGCTTAAGTCCCTTGTTTGTACCCGCACTGGATCAAGAAGCGCTATGTCAGCCCTCCACCCCCACAAGTGCGCTTCAAAGTCCCCCACTGGTGAGGGATTTAGGGGGCAAACCAAACCGTCAACGCAGCGACCAGAAGCTTTAAACCACGCCCTAGCGAACAAAGGACAAATCGATCGCGCCAAAGTGGGTACTCAGGGCAATGTTGGCGTGTTCCAGCGCCAGCACGAGCCACTGAACCGCTTCGCGGCTGTGGGCTTCGTAGTGGTTGAACAAAATCGACAGGCGGCGTTCCAGGTAGGGTTTGACCTTGCGGCAGAGCAGGACAATTTTCAGCAGCAGTCCGGTTGTCAGGGTTGCACCCAAATTGGTAATCAGATCGAGGAAAACAAAATGCTGCGGACTTTGGGGACTTTCAACCACCAGGAAATTCAGCAGTTGGCTACAGGTTCGCACCAGCAAAAAGTCGTTAAGTCGCTGGTCGTTGCTGTGGCTGAGGCTGGTTTTGAGATGCGCGTGAAGCTGATTGTAAAAGGTGCGCTGGCCGTACTCGCGATCGACTGAAGCCGTAATGTACTCGTACAGATCATCTTTGAAGTGCCGAAATAGCGGTTCATCTCCGGTTTGCGCTAGTCCGGTTTGCGCCAGCCCAGTTTGTGCCAGGAAGGTGCAGGCCAAATCGCGATAGCTGTGCTTGCCTTGCACCTTGCCGACATAGTGCTGGACGGCCTGAGCCACTTCCTGTTCGTGCAGCAGCGTCGGATTAGAAACCGGGTGGATCGATCGCGAAACTGGGCAACAGCACAAGGCGCGACGAGATTTGCGATCGCCGCACCTGATAAGTAATGTATTGCGACAGGTCGATCTCAAACTGTCGCTGCCTCTGCGTCTGAATGCCTTTGACCGTATGCTGCTGTTCTTGGGTGCAGTCTTCGCTGATCAGGCAGTGTTCGTACAGATACGGATAGCGGCGAATCAACGTGCCCAGCGGTCGCTTCATGTCGCCCATGTCGGCGGCTTCCACAACTTGAGCGAGACGACGCAGGGTGAGATACTGCTCGGTTTCTCGAAACTGCTTGACCAGTTCGCGCAGTCGGCGCAAAGAGCGCGATCGCACGATCGTTTCCGGCTCAACTTTAAACAGCTTCACCAGTTGCGGAATCGCAAATTCCGATCGTGCCTGCCAGCGGTTAATCAAAATGTGGCAGCAGCGATTGAGAACATAGTGAAATTCAATTCCGGCCAGCGGCGAAGCCGTGACCTGCTCTAGCGCGGCACAAACGGCGGCGTCGGGATAGTCGATGCCTTCGATGAAGAGGGCTTGAAAGCGATCGATCATTTGGGCGGGCGTTTCATGCTCGATCCAGAAGAGCAAGTGATCATAGATTCGCTGCTCTTCTGGGCTGATTTGTCGCTGGCTGCTGCCTGACCACACTGTCACCACTGCTGGCGCTCCTTATTTTGCTGCCGCTTTCAATTAAATACTTCGGACTGTCGTTCACAAGGCTGTGGACGTTCACAAAGCTGTGACGTGTTCACAAAGCTGCGAGGCGTTTCAACTGAAATTTAAGACTGAAATTTAAGGTAGTGCCGCGATCGCCCATGTGTTTAATCCTACTGAGGCTACCTCGGTAATATTTGTGATTGAAATCACCGTAGCGTTGAAGGTTCGATGAAGCAGTCAGGAATGCTACGGCCTGCTCGGTTGGGCTGCAACTTTTCCACAGCGCTAACTGAGGAAAGGGACGAATCGGGTAAGTCATGCTACCCGCTCACGTTGCATGATACGGTTAGCTCGTCACCTGTGAGTGATCCCTAGCATACAGTTTGCGATCGAATCTTTGTTACTGTGTTTAATTCGGCGTTGCTATGTTTAATCTGCGAAAAACTAATGCAGTTGCGACATCTATCCAAAGGGTGATTTGCCCTTCCATAAAGCAGCTTAGCGATTGGATACAGCCTTCGACTGTTAATTTTGATGACGATACCGTACCGGGAGCGCTGCGCGATCGCCTCCAAAGTTCGGTTACAGGAATTTCAACCGACACGCGCAGCATTACGCCGGGAGATGTGTTTCTAGCACTCCGGGGCGATCGCTTTTGATGGTCATGCGTTTTGTCGCTGG
>JAAUTJ010000299.1 GCA_012031475.1 Leptolyngbyaceae cyanobacterium SM1_3_5
AGAATCGTTTGATAGTCGCTCAGGCTGGCCGTTCCGCTCAAGGTCAGGACACCCCCGCTGAACGTTCGGCTGACCGTCGAGCCGTTGGGAATCGTGACCTCAAGCAAATCGCCCACTGCCGCATTCGTTATCTCAACGATCGCGCCCGACAGATTTGCGCCGTCATCCGTGATGCTTAAACCGTTGGCGATCGCAAGGGCAGCTTGATCTTCGGTAAACGCGCTCGGCGGATTGGTCAGCGTCACGACCGGAGCCGCATTCACAGGCGAAACTTGAATCGTCCGATCGCGCAGTTGGCTTTCGGCTTGTGCTTCATCCCGGACGACAATCTGAATCGTGCGATCGCCCAATGTTGGATTGCTGCTCGTATTGCGATACGCCACCGATCGCAGCACGGCTTGATACTGAGCGATCGTCGCCTGTCCGCTCAAGGTCAGTACGCCCCCCACATTTGCCACCGTCAGGCCAACGCTGGTTGCCAATCCGCTATCGACGCTCAGTTCATCTTGATCGGCAGCAAAGTTCGCGGCGATCGTCACAGTGGCGCGATCGAGCCGGAGACTATCTACATCGGCAACCGTCAGCAGCCGATCGATCGCCGTTGCCGCATCGCCCTCGGTGTAGGTGAGCGGGGCAGCCGCGATTGAAACAACGGGCGCATCGTTGACCGAAGAAACCGTCACTGTCCAACTGGCAATGTTGCTGCTCAGTGCGCCATCGCTGACCTGGAGGCGAACGGTACGATTGCCCTCGGTCGGATTTTCGCTGCTGCTGCTGTAGGCCAGCGATCGCAGCAACGTCTGATAGTTGGTGACGCTGGCGGCTCCTGTGATCGTCAGACCGCTGCCGCCAGACACCACCGACAGCCCCAAGCTTTGAGCCAAGGCAGAATCGACGCTGAATCGATCGCCCGTCTGCGGATTGGCGATCGTGACCGTTGCGCTGGCGAGATTGAGGCTATCTGCATCGGTGATTGCCAGCGTCGGATCGAGTCGCGTCGGCGCAGCGTTTTCCTGATAGGAAACGGCATTGGTGACTGGCGTGACGATCGGCGGATCGCCGCTGGGTGTACGGGTCACTCTAAACGTGGTTTCGACCGAGAAGCCATCGGCATCAGTGGCGCGAATCGTAATGTTGCTCTCGCCCGGAATCTCCGGCACAAAATCGAGCGACAGGATGCCATTTGATCCAATGCTGGGTGCGCCCACATTAAACAGCCGCCTGTCGCTGACCTGAACAACGCTGTAGGTCAAATTGGCGGCGGGCGTTTGGCGATCGGCAAACAGCGGTTTCAGGTCGATCGTCAAATCCGGATCGGTATCGACCTGCGTTGAATTCGGAATGCCCGTTGTCGTCGGCAAATCACCGAGGTTAAAGCGGCGGGTTTCGACATCTGCCGCTTCTATATCTGTCCAGACGATCGCCGCATCACCGTCCGCATCGAGGGCGATCGCGGCATTGCGCTGATTTCCGGCTGCGACTGTGTTGACCTGAAAGGCTTGGTCTTGCGCGACCCCAGCGGCACTAAAGCGCTTGGCAAAAATGTCGTTATTGCCGCCGCTGGTTCGCATCCAGGTGATCACAAATCCGCCTTGCGGATCGATCGCCACGCTGGGCGCAGGTCGATCGCCGTCGGCATCCGCCACCAAAAATTCATTCGCTTTTGGTGTCCCATTGGCATTAAACTGACGCGCCAACACCAAACCGCCTGTGCTTGACCAAGCGAGGACAAAACTGCCGTCCGGCGCGATCGCCATGCTCACGTCTTGCTGCTGCCCCGTCGTTTGCTGATTGACAACGACATCCGCACTATCGATCGCTGTGCCGCCTGACTGAAAGCGGCGAAAGAAAACATCTGTGCCATTGATTTGTCCTTGGCTTGTCCAGGCAACCACAAAACTGCCATCAGAGGCGATCGCCACGCCTTGCCTCTTGCTGGTCGTCTATCGTCGTATTGTTAACGCGAATTTCGTCGCTAATCGCCGTGCCAGTCGCATCAAAGCGCCGCGCAAAAACACCAAGGCTGCCTTCCTCCTCTGGGTCGATCGCGTCCTGGTTGTTGCTTGTCCAGGTAACGACAAAGCTGCCATCCGCAGCCATTGCGATGTTCGGAAACGCCTGATTGATCAGGCCGTTGTCCACCCCGTTGATCAAAAATTCATTGCCGTTGGGCGTACCGTCTGCATTGAAGCGGCGAGCAATGATGTCTGATCTGCCAGCAAGCGTAAAGTTCTCCCAGACGACTACAAAATTGCCCGCCGCATCGATCGCCACAGATGCGTCTCGCTGTCTGCCCGCAGTGACTTGATTAACCTGAACGTCTGTGCCCTGTGGCTGTCCATTTGCATCCAAGCGGCGGGCAAAAACGCCTTCAAACGATCCGTCTTGACCAAAACTTTGCCAAACGACAACCGCTTGTCCCGTACTTTGCATCGCGATGGATCGGCGACTCCTCGCGAGTATTTGCTCGTTGAACACGGTAGCGTTTACGAGAACGTCGGAGGTGGCAGGATGACTAAATTGCGACATAGCAGAATCGCCAGAATAAACGGCAAAGAGCAGGACACAGGTGCGATCGAAGTGAACAGACGAAATGATCAGGCAGCAGTTAGGCTGTCTTCTCTCAGCGCCAATTTCAATCGGATTCCTTCAACAGAGTGCCCAAAACTACGAACTTATTGTCATAAGCTCCGCAAAATAACTTATTTTCTTCACTCTTCTTGGTGCTTTTGTGTAGTTATGTGCCGCTTAAGTTGCTGAATTTCCCGCCGGATAAACCGCTCGCACCAAGGTGTGTTTCCAGCCTGCTGATCGCGGGGTTGGCATTTAATTTCACCCCCTCAATGAACTGACAATCCAGGCAACCGATCGCAAGGGCATCACACACTACGCCCTGCAATCAATGGCTTGACAAACCACTAATTGACAAACCATTGATTGAATCGATCTTGAGTTCGAGCAGGACGATGGCAGTCATATTTTTGCCGTGCGATCGCCCAGACAGCAAAAAGCCCCCAGACCCTTCTACTGGAGGCTTTCTGCTGCTTATCCGCTTTTTTCTTCCCTTTTTGCTATGTTCTCCAAGATATCGAGCGCGATCGCGTCCTCAACCCTATCAAAAGTTAGAAACTTCTTCGATCCAAGGGCATAGATTGGCGCGTTACTGCTCTAAAGCGTCTTCACAAGACAAGTCGCGCTCTTTTCTGTCTGGAGAGAGGCAGATGTTGGGAGCCAAATCTGGGTAGAATCACTGAATATTTCTATTTTTGGCAGTCGAGCCGTTTAGCGCAATGCAAAGTCTGACCGTTTCTTCATCGACATCTGTTGAATTTGATCAGGCTGTGCAGTTTCGCCAGCTTCAATCGCAACTGCGCGATCGCTGGCAGTCGATCGAGAATTTCGATCGCAGCGATTGCGACATCATTGTAATTCCGTCTTTGACGCTCGATCAGCAAGAACTCAAAAAGATCAAAGGTGTGAATTATTATGAAGAGCGGCTTTTATTTTCGCTGATTCGACTCAGCAATCCCAACACGCGATTGGTTTACGTCACCTCGCAGCCAATTCACCCCAGCGTCATCGAATACTATCTTCAGCTTTTGCCGGGAATTCCGTTTTCCCATGCTCGTGATCGCCTGCTTTTGCTGTGCGTTCACGACAATTCTTCGCGTCCTTTAACCGAAAAGATTTTAGAGCGTCCGCGCCTGATCGATCGTATTCGCAAAGCCGTTCGCCCCAATCAAGCCTACATGACCTGCTTTAACTCGACTTCGATCGAGCGCGACCTGTCGGTCAGTTTGGGAATTCCGCTGCTAGCTGTCGATCCCGACCTGCTGTATTGGGGAACCAAAGCGGCAGTCGCCAAATTTTGCTGAGTGCAACGTGCCGCATCCTGAGGGTAGCTTGCTAACTCATTCGATCGAAGATCTTGCCGCTGCTGCGAGTGAACTGTGGGAGCGCAATCCGGATCTAAAGCGGATAGTAATCAAGCTCAATGAAGGCTTTTCCGGTCAGGGAAATGCGCTGCTCGATCTGCGTCCGATCGCCCATGCCGCACCGGATCAAGCATCAAGTGCCGAACGGATTGCGGTCTTGACCGATCGCTTCTACTACCTCAGTTTTCAATCGGCAACGGAAACCTGGGATAACTTCAGCCTGCAAATTCCCGGATTAGGCGCGATCGCAGAAGCGTTTGTGGAAGGCGAGGAAAAGCGATCGCCCAGCGTCCAGGGCCGAATTACGCCCGATGGCGAAGTTGAAATTCTCTCCACCCACGATCAAATTTTGGGCGGTCCCGACGGACAAATCTTTTTGGGCTGCAATTTTCCGGCTGATGAAGCCTATCGGGTTCGCATTCAGGAATGGGGACGGCACATCGGCCAAAATTTGGCAGACAAAGGCGCACTTGAGCGATTTGGTGTGGATTTTATTGCCGTCAAATGTGAGCGGAACGGGCACGAAGATTGGGACTTGCAGGCGATCGAAATCAACCTGCGAAAAGGCGGCACAACCCATCCATTCATGACGCTGAAACTGCTGACGGGCGGACGCTATGACTCGACGACAGGCTTGTTTTACAGTCAGCAAGGAACGCCCAAATTCTATATGGCTTCTGACAATCTGCACAAAGACCGCTATCGCGGTTTACTGCCGAATGATCTGATGGATATCATCGCGCATCATCGCCTGCATTTTAACAGTACGTCCGAGACGGGAACCGTCTTTCACCTGATGGGTTGCCTGTCGGAATTTGGCAAGCTTGGCCTGACGAGCATTGGCAATTCACCACAGCAAGCCGAAGATATTTACAATCGCGTCATTCATGCCTTGGACGAAGAAACGCGCACTTCTCACGTCAATGCTGACCCGATTATTTGGAATGGACAAAGCTAATTTTTGAATGATCTGCTGCAAAGCTCTAACTCAGGTTAGGTGAACCCAATTTGTATGGGAGACACCATAAGAATAAAGCTCAATCTTTAAGTCTTGAGTTCGATCGATCGCCCTGTCGAAAACTGCACAGTTCAGCGATCCTATTTAACTTGAGATTAGAGGCATAAATCGCAAAACTAATCAGAATTTTGACATCAGGAGAACACATGGTTGTAACTTTAGACGATACGAAGCGGATGGCGATCGCGCAAAAGCTTGCTGATATTCGCGCTTTTCAAAATCTGGCGATTAAGAACGAACAACTTCTGATTTCGGAATGCCCCGATCAAGACATTCGCGGTCGCTTGCAAAACATGCTGGAAGACGATCAAAAGAATCTGGGCATTTTGGAAACGGTGATTGTGCAGTATGGCATTCAGTCGGAACCGCACCCTTCGACTCAGCAGATTATCGAGCAGTACGATCGTTTGATGTCCAGCGAAGAAATGACTTTCTATCGCAAACTCGTTCAGCATGAATTGATCAAACATGGTCAGGCAATGGGCGGTATTTTGGTTCACAAAGCCGCGCAAAAAGTCGGAGCCGACATCGAAGTGGCGATCGCTCCTTTGAACACGGTCAACTTTGAAAATCGCGCTCACCAAGAACAGCTAAAAGGCGTTTTGGAACTGGCTGGAGTGCGCGAACTGACGGGACAAGATGCCGATCAAGGACTTTGGGCGCGGGTGCAAGATGCGATCGCCGCTTTCTCTGGCGTGGCGGGCAGCGTGATCACGCAAAACAGCGACAAGCAAGACATGAATATCCAAACGCTGATTCGTTTGGATCACAACAAGGTGAACACGATTTTCACCGAAATTGGGGCTACAAAAGATCCGCAAAAGCTGCAAGAATACTTTGGTCAGCTTTACAAAGATCTGCTTGCTCACGCACAGGCCGAAGAAGAAATTGTCTATTCGCGCATTCGTCCGTTCTATGGTGAAGAAAACACCAAAGAACTGTACGACGAACAGGCTGAATGGCGACCGATGCTGGAAGAAATCAAGGCGATCGATCCCGCTTCTTCCCCTGATGAATTTCGCTCAAAGATCAAAGACCTGATGGCTCACGTTGGCGATCATATTCGTCAAGAAGAAAGCACGATGTTCGCCGCGATCGACAACAATTGCAGCAGCGAACAAAAAGAGCAAATGGCAAGCGAATTTAAGCAGGCGAAGGTCAAAGTTCAAGCAGAAATGGCGGCGAAGTAGTCGTGATCTGCTGAACTGAAGGGAGGCTCGATCGATTGGCACGATCGAGCTTTTTTCTGTCATTGGACAGGGGTTGCGTGAGTCAGAAATTTCTACGATTTGAGTGTTTACATTTCTCCTAATTCACTGCAATTAATATGAGCTTTCTTCGATCGAAGAATTTAAAGGGAA
>JAAUTJ010000300.1 GCA_012031475.1 Leptolyngbyaceae cyanobacterium SM1_3_5
CGTTCGATAGATATGCGCTTGATCTGCCGTCCAAAGCTGGGCGATCGAGCCGTCAAAGCAGCTTGTTTTCAGGTCATAGCCCGTCTGTTCCTGCTGCTCAAGCAAGGCCAGAATGATATGAGGAAGCGACATAAGACCCAATAGCTTTTTTTATACGTCTATGCTACTATATGACTAGTCATATAAAACGTCGATCGAAGCGTTACAACAATTCTTAATCCGTGTTAATCACAACCTCTCCGGTCTAGTTTATCCGCTTAGAATTCTGCCATGCTGGGATTAATTCCGATCCCAAAGCTGAAACTGCCCAGCGGACGCTGCCGAAGCGGGTTTCCCAATCAAGTCACAAGGAGTCGATCGAATGACGCCGAATCGCCCGTCGCGCCTTAGAACTGCCGCCTTTGCCGATAATGCCGATCGCCAGCGCTTAGGCAATTTGCGGCTGGGTCTGCTGCGACTGCACAAAACTTTGTTAGACGCCGAGCGCATTGCCTACGAGCGATCGCACGGTCGCGTCTCGAATCACCGAATGCTCCAGCTTGTGATTAGCGACGAGTGGTTTAGCTGGCTGCATCCGCTCTCAGAACTCGTAGTCCAAATCGATGAAGCGCTCAAGGCCGATGAGCCTGTGACGGCAGAAGTTGCCAAACCGCTGCTCGATCAAGCTCGCGATTTGCTCACTTCATCAGACGAGAACCGCTTCACGCAGCAGTATCGCCAAGCGCTTCAGCTTGAGCCGGACGTGGTGCTGTCGCATGTGGCAATGACCAAGTTTTTGGCGGAAGCGGTCTAACTTGCTCGATCGCGATCGAACTCCTCTGCCTTAGGCGCTTTCTATAAAAGCTTTTACCCTGCGAAGTGCCCTTCGGCTACGCTCAGGGCGCAAGCTGGCTGAGCGTAGCCGAAGACAGCGGGTAATTTGTTTGCGAGAAATCTCCTTAGAACTCCGCTTTCTGCCAAAACCCAGTCAGGACAGCGGCAAAAGCCGCGAACTCAAGTTCCTGGCGCAAGCGCCTCTGTCCTATCAGTGCTGCCTGGGCAATGCTGGGTTTCGTCAAGCAGAAGTGGCGGCTTTCACAGGGCAAACAAGCTAAAGTGGAAGGCGGCGATCGAGCAATTCTACTCATGCGACCGAAACTGCGCGTCCTGACGCATCCCAACAGCCTTGCCCTGCTGGTTCTGGCTTTGTGTCTGCTGGCGGGCTGGCGATTCGTTGGCGGCGATCGCAATCCGACCGATTGGCTGCAATCGATCGCTGGCCTGGGTTTTGCTGGAAAGCTGGTGTATGTCGGCCTTTTGATGCTGGCGATCGTGTTTAGTCCGATTCCGGGAACGCCGATCGTGGTGGCGGCGGGCGCAGTTTGGGAACCGTTGACGGCGGCAGTTTATGGCGTGATTGGAATTTTTGTGGGCTGTCTGCTGGCTTATTTTTTGGGGCGGACGCTGGGACGATCGTTCATTCGATCGCTGACCGGAAAAACGCTGCACCTGTCCGAAGCGATCGCGGCGAACTCTATCTCGGCTGGATCGTTTTTATCACGCATCTTTTGCCGATCGCGCCGTTCGATCTGATCAGCTATGCGGCAGGAATGGCCGGACTTTCGTTCCCGATCTATGCCAGTTCAACGCTGCTCGGCACGATTCCCTGTGTGGTTTTCCTGGCTTATCTGGGCGCAAGTTTCACGGTCAGCTTGCCTGTCGGGGTGGCGATCGCTGCTGTTTTCCTCGTGCTGCTGGTCGTGCTGCCGATCGGTGTCCAGCGCTATAACTGGTTTGGCATCAGGGACAGCATTCGGATTGATTGAGTCGGCGGGGCGCGGCAGATCTGAGCGCGGCAGGTCAAAGGCGATCGCAAATTCTCCATCGCGCACCACCCGCCGCAGCACTTTCAAATGTTCTTCGGCTTCGTTGCGGCTGCGACACCGAGCAACACGGCGTTTTGCATTTTGGGCAACTGCCGGACGATGCACCAAGGATAAAGCTGGGCGCGATAAGACATGAAAACTCCTGACGGCTTTGTGCCGCCTGACGGTAGATGAATTTAGAAAATGGGAAATTTACTAGTCGATCGCGAAGCGCTCTCGGAACGATATCGACTGGCAGGCCGAACTTAGACGGCTCGATGGTGAGACACTGAAAGGAGAGCCAGGTCTAAAGCTTTTGGCTGCCTGCTTCTTTTGCTGTGTGACTTCACTATAAGGCGCTTATAACTCCTTGGTCAAGCGGCTTGTACAAGAATCTTATAGTCTTGCTGGAATGGTTGAACAAGAATCGCCTCTCAAGAAGCGTAGAGAAGAATTAGGTCTGACTCAAAGAGATGTTGCTGTCGCAGTTGATATCTCAGTTCAAACGGTTAGCAATTGGGAAACAGGTCGCTATCAAGAGACGAAGCTAACGCTGACTCAAATCAAAGCGTTGTGTCGTCTGCTGAACTGGACGCTGGAAGATTTGCCGGACGATTTCAGACCTTCGAGTCCTTCGACTTAGCCTATTCATGCCAGATTTTCAAACCTCAGAAAAGCTATCATCGACACTCAAACGACTGCGAATTCAAGCAGGTTTAACGCAGGCTGAACTCGCGAAACTAATTCCCGACAAAACTGGCACTGGAACTTTGTCGCAGCGATCGATCAGCGCTTGGGAACGCGGCGAATATCAGCCAGAACTCACAATCTCTCAAACGAAAGCACTTTGTAGAGCTTTAGACGTAACGCTTGATGATTTGCCAGACTTTAGACCCTTAGATTCTTAACTGATGTCACAACCACAGCAAGAATCACCACTGAAGCGCCGCCGAGAAGAATTAGGTCTGACTCAGCGAGATGTTGCTGTTGCAGTCGATATCTCAGTTCAAACGGTTAGCAATTGGGAAACAGGCCGCTATCAAGAGGCGAAGCTGACGCTGACTCAAATTAAAGCTTTATGTCGTTTGCTGAACTGGACGCTTGATGATTTGCCGAATGATTTCAGACCGTCGGGATCGATCGATTCCTCGATTTAGCAGTGGCTCGATCGGCGGCTAGTCAGGAGCATCAGCGGGAATTGCGGACAGGATAGTGTCACAAAAACCTTTGAGCATTTCGACGCGATCGAGCAGTTGCGTCCGGCGGTTGTCAGCAGTTGTTGACAATTTGGCCGCCTGCAAATACATCACATCCATGCCCAAGAGTCGAAGCTGCTTGCTGATCTCGGTTTGGCAGGCGGGGATCGGGTGGGGCAGATCGATCGATTCAAACTGCTGCACGATCTGCTGAAAGTCTTGCTGGATGCGGGCGAAGCTGGTTCGCATCCACATCGGATCGTCTTGGACGGCGATCGCTTGAAACTGGTCTAGCTGCTGGTGCAAGGCCGTGTAAGCCTGCCGGAAGGCGTCTATCGACATGGGTAGATTCACTCGATCGAAGGGGCATCAATCTCTAACTTGTTGAAGAATGAACCTGAAAAACATTGTCTATACTGAAATCAATCAGAAATTTCTTAACTTTCAAATTGTTAGATAATCTGCGCTTTTGGCGCTGGTTCTCAATTGATTTTCTGGTTCTCAATCGATCTTAAAGTCTGAGCATGAGTAAAGTCTGAACACGAGCGATCGCTCCTGTGCCGACTTTTTGTTTCCATCTTTCGACGGAGGCAGATTTTGGCAAAATCGTATCCTGAATCACCTCAAATACCGTAGAATCAGCAACACATCTACTTGAAGCCCTCTTGAACAAAGGCGAGACAAGCATGAACGTAACGGCTTCCACCCTCCCGACCGATGTAATGCTTCCTGACTGGCTTCAGGACTGCTTGATCTCGCAGCGGTCGCCGATCGCCTGCGAAATTGACACCAGCGAAGTCGATTCCACAATGGTTTGTCAGGCGTTTGAGTTCGCCTACTGTCTGCACAAAGGCCAAACTCGCGCTTCGGGTGAACCCTACATTGCCCATCCGGTCGCGGTTGCAGGACTGCTGCGCGACTTGGGCGGCAGTGGCGCGATGATCGCAGCAGGCTTTTGCACGACGTGGTGGAAGATACGGACGTTACCGCAGACGAAATTGAGGAGCGCTTCGGCGTCGAAGTCCGCCGCCTAGTAGAAGGGGTGACGAAGCTTTCAAAGTTCAACTTCTCCAGCAAAACCGAGCGGCAGGCCGAAAACTTTCGCCGCATGTTTTTGGCAATGGCGACGGATATTCGCGTCATCATCGTCAAGCTGGCCGATCGCCTCCACAATATGCGAACGCTGGAGCATCTGCCGCCGGACAAACAGAAGCGAATCGCGCAGGAAACCAAAGAAATTTTTGCGCCGCTGGCGAACCGTCTGGGGATCGGACGATTTAAGTGGGAACTGGAAGATCTGGCGTTTAAGTATCTGGAGCCGGAAGCCTATCGGCAGATGCAGCATTTAGTTAGCGACAAGCGGGGCGATCGCGAATCGCGGCTGAGCAACGTCACTGCCACTCTGCGCTATCGGCTGGAACAGCTTGGAATCGAATGTTTGGACATCAGTGGACGCCCCAAACATCTCTACGGCATCTACGAAAAGATGCAGCGGCAGCAAAAAGAATTTCACGAAATTTTTGACATTGCCGCCATCCGCATGATCGTCAACAGCAACGACGAATGCTATCGCGCTCTGGCTGTTGTTCACGATGCTATCGCCCAATCCCCGGTCGCTTCAAGGACTACATTGGCCTGCCCAAGCCGAACCGCTACCAGTCGCTGCACACGGTTGTGATCGGCACGAGCGGCAGACCGATCGAAGTCCAAATCCGCACTTTGGAAATGCACCACATCGCAGAATACGGAATTGCTGCCCACTGGAAATATAAGGAATCCGGCGGCAGTACGAGCCGGATGACGCCCAGCGACGACAAATTTACCTGGCTGCGGCAGCTTTTGGACTGGCAAAGCGAATTCAAAGACGCGCAGGAATATCTTGAAAACGTCAAAGACAACTTGTTCGATGACGATGTGTATGTCTTCACGCCGCAGGGCGATGTGGTTTCGCTCAGTCGCGGAGCCACAACCGTCGATTTTGCCTACCGCATTCATACCGAAGTCGGCAACCACTGCGCCGGAGCGAAAGTCAACGGGCGAATGGTGACGCTAGACACAACGCTGCACAACGGCGATATTGTCGAAATTCTGACACAGAAAAATTCGCATCCGAGTCTTGACTGGCTGAACTTCACGGTCACGACCGGAGCGCAAAACCGCATCCGGCAGTGGTATAAGCGATCGCGCCGGGACGAAAACGTTCAGCGCGGACGCGAGCTGCTTGAAAAAGAACTGGGCAAAAAAGGCTTTGAAGCGCTGCTGAAATCTGACCCGATGCAAGCGGTCGCCTTGCGATGTAACTATCACAGCGTGGAAGATTTGCTCGCCGCCTTGGGATATGGCGAAATGACCCTGAATTTGGTGATCAACCGCCTGCGCGAAACGATCAAGGCCAAGCAGACGCTCGTGCAACGCTCTGAAGGAACCGCCCCCGCTCCCGACAAGGACATCGCCACGCTGCTGCCACCTCAGCCCGCGCCTCGCGCCTCTCAGCGGATCAGCGATTCCCCGATTCTTGGCGTCGAAGGCTTGCTCTATCATCTAGCGGGCTGCTGCAATCCGGTTCCGGGCGAAGCGATTATCGGCGTGGTCACGCTCAGCAGTCGCGGCATCTCGATTCACCGTCAGGGCTGTAGCAATACCGACAGCATTCCGGGCGATCGCTTGATCCCCGTCAGTTGGAACACGAGCGAATCCTGTCAGGGACGCAGCCACACTTACCCGGTTCAAATTCACATCGAAGTTCTCGATCGCGTCGGCGTCCTCAAAGATATCTTGATGCGCCTGAGCGACTACAACATCAACGTCCGCAGCGCTCAGGTGAAAACGGTTCCCGGTCAAACTGCAATGATTCACTTGGGAATCGACGTGCAAGATCATCAGCAACTCGATCGCACCTTCAGCCAAATTCGCAAAATGAGCGACATCATCAGCCTGCATCGCGTCAGCCAGACCGAGGATTGCAGCGCTTAGAGACGATCGCGGGCGTGATTCAGGTGGCAAGCCGAATGGGACAAAGCCGATTTTCGATCGATCGAATCTCAATTTCTGGGTCTGAAGAAGCCCCTAAAAGCACTCCAGTGTTTCTGCCGTGTCGCGTCCCGTTGTGGGATTTGTGCCTTTGGCGGACTGGCAGAGTTTTTGCTGCACGTCATCACGCAACAGCACATCCGTGAAATCGGCTCCCTCGATCGAAGCGCGGTGCTCAATCAAACTTTCTACGCCACCCAAACTCGTGGCGCGGGTAAACAACCTGACCTTGGCAGCACT
>JAAUTJ010000301.1 GCA_012031475.1 Leptolyngbyaceae cyanobacterium SM1_3_5
CGGTTCGCCTTGGAGGTAGCGCTGAAATCCATTCGGACTGCTTTACCTCGTCACTGTCTTCGAGAAAATCGGCTCTGAGCGCGGATTTGAGCAGGCTGTTTTTGCTCAGGCGCAAGTCATGCGGGCGTTTTTCGAGGTCACGGACGGGTTCATATTCGGGCAAATACCAGGCTTTCAGCGCAATGATCGCCATAATACACCTGTACTCATTTAGGTTAATTTATCATATCGGAAATTGAATCGCATTTCGAGGGCGATCGGGGAATTTTGGGTGTAGAGACGCGAGATCTCGCGTCTCTACGGGCGGGGGCGTGTTGGCAGGAGGGCGATCGATCGTCATCGCCGCTGACCGGGGGGATGAGGACGACTTCATCGCCGTTTTTCAGGGGTGTTTCGGGTTCGACAAACTGTAAATTTACGCCAAAACGGGTGAGGTCGCGCCATTTTGCGAGTTCGGGATGTTCGGTGATCAGGCGATCGCGCACTGAGGCAACGGTGGCATCAGCGGGCAGTTCGATTTGCATTTCCGGCACTTGATACGCTTCTTGATAAGCAGCAAACAGCTTGAGCGTTACGGTAATTGTCGTCATCTTTTGTAATTTGGCAAACTCCATTCATCCTATTTCGATCGAAGCAGGTTCGATAAAATTTGGAGTAAGACGGCTAGGAATTGAATTTGATGTTATCGAAATTATTGCGATATGTGGCGATCGCTTGGGCAGTGGCGATCGTGCTAATTAGCTGCCAAAGCACCACGCCTCTGGACCCAAATGCTGTTACGGTCAAGCTCAGCGGTTGGGGCGCAAGTCCAACTGAGCAGAGTTTGATGCAGCAGCTTTTACAAGATTTTCAGCGATCGCATCCAAAAATTAAGATTCGCTATGAGGTGATTAACGACCAATATATGGACGTGATTAAAACGCGGTTAATTGGGGACGCTGCGCCGGATGTATTTTATTTAGATGTGTTTCAAGCGCCGTTTTTAGTGAGCCAAAATGTTTTAGAGCCGCTGGATTCTTACGTTTCTTCAGAGTTTGATGCGACTGATTTTGAAGCACCATTACTTGATGCCTTTCGCGATGAGAATCGCATTTATGGCTTTCCGAAAGACTTTTCAACGTTGGCCTTGTTCTACAACAAAAAAATGTTTGCTGCTGCCGGATTGTCGCGTCCGCCGGAAACTTGGGATGAACTACGGGAGTATTCTAAACAACTGACGATCGATTCCAACCTAAACGGACAAATTGAACAATACGGCTTTGGTGTCGCACCAGAATTAGCCCGTCAAGCGATGATGATTCGAGCAGCGGGCGGAGAACTCGCAGATGCAGAAGGGAGAGCAACTTTTGCGAGTGAAAGGGCGATCGCGGGACTGCAACCTGTGATCGATCAGTATCAGCAAGACCGCACTTCGGCGCAAAAATCAGATGTCGGCACAAATTCGGGTAGCGAAATGTTTGGACAAGGAAAAGTCGCAATGGTGATTGAAGGAAACTGGGCAATTCCTTACCTCCAAGAGACTTTTTCTGAAATCGAATTTGGGACAGCAGAAATTCCGAGGCTGGACGATCGCCGCAGCAACACCGCCTTTACCGTTGCCTACGTAATGAATCAGCGATCGCAGCATAAACCGGAAGCATGGCAACTGATTTCCTACCTGACCAGCAAAGCCGGAATGCAGCAGTGGACGAGTACCGGATTTGCCTTGCCGACGCGCAAATCAGTTGCAAAAAACTTGGGATTCGATCGCGACCCGCTGCGATCGGCATTCATTGCGGGCGTTCCCTACGCGCAACCCTGGCAGGCCGGAGCTTATGCCGAAACGCTGATGAATAACTTTGACAATCAGTTCATCAGTGCGCTGCTGGGTGAACAGTCGCTTTCTGAGGCAATGCGGCGGGCGGAAGATGCGGCCAATCAACAAATTGAGGCAATGCAGTAAACAGCCAGCCCCCACCCCAAATCCTCTGCCCAGTAGGGAGAAAGGCTAGGGGATGAGGGCGGCTGTTCGATCGCTCACTCCAACTCTTCTAGCTCATCCACATACTGCGTTTGAGCATTCAGCAAGCGATTTTCATAGCGGCGATTGCGGCGGCGACCTTTGGCAGGCGTGGCTCGTTTGATCGATCGCTTGTCGATCACGAGGCGATCGAGGTCTTGGGCATCGTCCCAATTTTCGAGATCGGTGGTGTAGGTTCGCCGTGCCATTGTTCGATGTAAGATCGCTTTATTAAGAAATATATCAAAACTGAATCTGAAGCGGCACAGGTTCCGTCATCCGCTGATGCTGTCAAAAATCTTTATGCTGGAAAGTGTTGATCGATCGCCTGCAATGAAGCAATCTCGTTTTGTTCCTGTCCGTCACGTTGCTGCCCTGCTGTGTCTGCTACTGAGCTTTTTAACGGCTTGGGGCAGTTGGCCGCTCAGCGCGTTGGCCGAATCGAATATTCAGCCGTATCTCGATCGCGTGGCCGATCGCGTCAGTGAATTTACGCTGGACAACGGCATGAAATTTATCGTGCTGGAGCGCCATCAAGCTCCGGTGGTGTCGTTCATGACCTATGTGAACATCGGCGCAGCGTATGAGAAAGCGGGCAAAACCGGAGCCGCGCACTATCTCGAACACTTGGCCTTTAAGGGTACGTCCCGGATTGGCACGACGAACTATGAAGCCGAAAGACCGCTGCTCGATCGCATGGATGTCTTGTTTGATCAAATTTTGGCGGCAAAAGCGGCAAACAATGCGGGCGAAACGGAACGGCTTCAGGCCGAATTCGATCGCGTCCGGGCGGAAGCCGCCCAGTACGTCAAGCAAAATGAATACGGGCAAATTGTTGAGCAGGCGGGCGGCGTTGGCCTGAATGCGACGACTTCGGCAGACGCGACTCGCTACTTCTACAGCTTCCCATCCAACAAGCTGGAACTGTGGATGTCGCTCGAATCTGAACGCTTTCTCGATCCGGTCTTTCGGGAGTTTTACGAAGAGAAAGACGTGATCTTGGAAGAGCGGCGGATGCGGACGGACAACTCCCCGATCGGCAGAATGATTGAGGCTTTCCTCGAAAATGGCTTTCCCAATCACCCCTACGGTCGCCCTGTCATCGGGTCGGAAGAAGATTTGCGGAACATGACCCGCCGCGACATTCGGGAACTCTTCGACACCTACTATACGCCGGATAACATCGTCGCTGCCGTTGTGGGCGATGTCGATCCGAGCGAAGTGCGGCGACTGGCGGAAACTTATTTCGGTCGCTATGAAGCGCGATCGGGTGCGCCCGATTTGACCGTTGCCGACATGCAGCAAACTGAACCGCGCGAATTTACGCTGCAACTGCCCAGCCAGCCTTGGTATCTCGAAGGCTATCACCGCCCGCCAATCACCAATCCCGACAACGTGGTTTATCAGATGATTGACGGCTTGCTGGTCGGCGGGCGCACGTCGCGGCTCTATCAGTCGATCGTGCAAAACCAGCAGCTTGCCCTCGACGTGGCAACCGCGAACGGCTTTCCGGGCGATCGCTACCCGACGATGATCATGCTCTACGCGCTCACCGCGCCCGGTCACACGGTAGATGAAATCGCCACCGCCTTTGCAGCCGAACTCGAAAAGTTGAAAACCGAACTGGTTTCGCCCGACGAACTCGATCGCATCAAAACGCAAGCCCGCGCCGGACTGCTCTACAGCTTGGCCTCCAACGAAGGCATGGCGAGCTTGCTGCCCGAATACGAAGCCAAAACCGGAAGCTGGCGCACTCTCTTTGACGACCTCAAGGCGATCGATGCTGTCACTGCCGCTGACGTGCAGCGCGTGGCGCGATCGACCTTTCGAGCCGAAAACCGCACGGTAGGCCGTTTGCTGCCTACGGCTGAACCGCAACCCAATTCATAGGAGTTTTTGAAAGATGCAGCGTCGAAATCGGACGGTCGCCTATTTGCTGGTGGCGATCGTCGTCTTTGCAATTACGCTTACTGGATGGGGTCGCGATCGGGCTTTGGCCGACACGCCGCGCCACTACACCGAACTGGAGTTTGCGCCCGCTCCGGAAGTGACCCTGCCCGACTACACGCGCTTTCAGCTTGAAAACGGGCTGACGGTGTATCTGATGGAAGACCACGAGTTGCCGATCGTCAGCGGCTCAGCAATGATTCGTACGGGCGATCGCCTCGAACCTGCCGATCAGGTCGGACTCGCGAGCATTGTGGGCGAAGTGATGCGAAGCGGCGGCACAACTGAGCATTCTGCCGAACAACTCAATCAACTGCTGGAACAAAAAGCCGCTTCCGTCGAAACAGGAATTGATATCGCGGTTGGTTCGGCCAGCTTTGGATCGCTGACCGAAGATTTGCCGGAAGTCTTTGATTTGTTTGCGGAAGTGTTGCGAGAACCTGCGTTTCCGCAAGACAAAATCGATCTGGCAAAAACGCAGCGATCGGGCGGCATTGCCAGACGCAACGACGACCCCGAAGAAATTGCCGGACGCGAATTTCAAAAATTGATCTACGGCGCAGAAAATCCTTACGCCCGATCGATCGAATACGCTTCACTTGCAAACATTAACCGCGAGAATATTGTCAACTTCTACCGCGATTATTTCCACCCCGACAATATGCTGTTGGGCATCGTGGGTGACTTTGATCCGACTCAGATGCGATCGCTGATCGAATCTACTTTCGGAGATTGGCAACCCGATCCCGACCTATCACAAGAGCAAACTTTACCGACCGTTAGTCAAGCCCAAGCAGGCAAAATTTTTCTGATCGATCAGCCGCAATTAACACAAAGCACGATTCAAATTGGACATTTGGGCGGACGCTTGGACAATCCTGCTCATGCCGCTTTGTCTGTTTTGAATGAAGTGCTGAATAACTTTGGTGGACGGTTGGTGAATGAGGTGCGATCGCGCCAAGGTTTAGCTTATGTGGTCTATGCTTTTTGGAGTCCGCGCTTTGACTATCCGGGCTTGTTCATCGGCGGCGGACAAACGCGATCGGAAGCGACCGTTCCGTTTATCAGTTCGCTTGGGGCAGAAATCGAAAAAGCGCGGACTACCTTGGTGAATCAGGCGGAACTCGATCGCGCCAAAGATTCGGTTCTCAATGCGTTCATTTTCAACTTCCAAACGCCTGCTCAAACGCTTTCTCGGCTGATGCGATATGAATACTACGGCTATCCGTCTGACTTCATCTTCCGCTATCAAAAACAGGTGGAAGAAACCACAGCCGAACAGGTTCAAATTGCTGCCGAAACCTATCTCAAACCAGAGCAGCTTGTGACGCTGGTTGTGGGAAATAATGCCGCAATCAATCCGCCGCTGAGCGAGTTGGGCAGACCGATCGACTCGATCGACATCACGATTCCTGGCGCACCCTAAACGGGGTTAGGAGCGATCGACCATAGATTCGATCGCTCCTAAAAACTGCCCTAATTTTTTTCAAGCGGACAAGAAATCAACTTGTCTCCCGACCAATCGGTAAAGGTGTGGCTGTCTTTGTAGTGCCGGGGAGTTTGCATCAGCAAGCGCCAAGCTTCGCCCGCATCCAGTAGGTTGTATCGCTCCGGATAGTGTGCTTGCAAAAGTGATTGCAGCAGCGGAGCATAATCAGAATTCATGCCAGGAAAAATATGGTGTTCGGTGTGATAGGAAAAGTTGAAGTGCAGCAGATCGAATAGCTTGGGAACTCGTAAAGAAACGCTGTTAAGCAGCGGATCGTTGATGTCTGTCATGCGGCAAAGCAGATGATTGGTGAAGATGTAGAACATTCCGCCTGCATGACCGATCGCGATCGGCAAAAAGTAAGCCAGCAGCAGCTTAATCGGGTCAAATTGCAAATAGGCAACAATGCCAAAATGCAGCGCCAGAATAAACAGAAACTCGAAGGCGATCGCCCTGCGCTCTTTCGCACTGACCGTAAAAGCAGCCGGAACATATTCCACCGATTCGCGATTGAACAGCAAAACAGAAGTGAGATTTCGCAGTCCATGTACGCCCCAAGACATTATCATTCCTAAGACTAACCCTGGAAAAATCACTTCGGAAGAAGGCACAAAGGCGTTTTGAATCCACTTGCCCCAGGTTTGCGGCTGATCGTGCTGATAGTTGCGATCGGGGTCATCGATCGAATTGGTTTTATTGTGATGTTCGCGGTTATGAATGGCTCTCCACAAAGTCGGCGGCATCCACCAGATTGCTAATCCAAATAAGCTCAAAAAAATAGGATCAAATCGCGAGTTTTTAATCACGCTGCCGTGCATCAAAGCATGAGCGCCAAACAGCAGCACAATCACGCTGTTTCCCATGATCAGT